>JAFGIA010000226.1 GCA_016929795.1 Anaerolineae bacterium | reverse complement strand
CTCAACATGGCATATCCTCCTGGTCTTTTCGCTGATTATACCATACCACTAGATGTAGTGGGTACCATGCGAACTACCAGAGAGCCCAAATATCATCACGCTGCTTTCTGCTTCCTGATACCTGCTCCCCAATTCCCTAATTCCCCAATACCCAATACCCAACCCCCAACCCCACCAACACCCCCACTGCGCCCCAATCCACCCCCCTCATCCTCACCTGGCGCAGGAACGTCCGCTCCGGGTATTTGCCAAAACAGCGCCCCTCCATCGACACGGCCAGACTATCGACCTTGCCCAGCGCAGAGACGAGCAGCGGCAGGAAAAACTGGCGCGCCAGGACCACGAACCGCCTGGGACTGCGCACATCGTATTCGACGCCGCGGGCCAGTTGGGCGTTGTACACGATCTGCCCCTCCTCCTCGAACACGGGCACCAGCCGCAGCGCCGTGACCAGGGCAAAGCCATAGCGGTAGGGCACCCCCGCCTGCATCAGCGCGTAGGCCAGGTCGTTCGGCTCTGTCGTCAATACGAATAGGTAACTGAGCAGCACCACGGCCAGAAAGCGCCCGGCCACATAGATCCCCGCCGCCACACCGCCTGCTGTCACCACCAGTGGCCCCAGATCGACCAGCACCTGGCCCTCGCGCACGAACAGGATCTGGACGAGCGCCAGTGCCAGCGCCGTGGTGGCAAAGAGGCGCGTCCCCCGCGTGCCGCGCAGGTCGAGGCCCGCCGCGACGAACGTTGCCCACAACGCCCCCACCAGCCCGGCCACGATCCAGGGGCTGTCGACGATAAAGACAAACAGCGTCAAGCCTACCAGCCAGGCCGCCTTGACCAGCGGGTGAAGCTGGTGGAGCAGCGATGTGCCAGCGCGGTAGGTGACGCGTGCCCTAGCGACGCGGGACATAGGCTTCCTTGCCCAGCGCGCTCAGCCGCTCGAATGCCTCGGCGGGTGCCGCATCGACCACGCACCGCCCCGCATCGAAAAAGAGGATGCGGCTGGCGCAACGGCGCGTCACCTCGGGCGCGTGGTTCACCAGGATCACGCTCCCGCCGCGCGCCACCTCCTCACCCAACATCTCGAGCAAAAAGGCGGCGTTCGCCGGGTCCTGGCCTATGAGCACCTCGTCGAGCAGGATCAGGCGTGGCTTGTAGCTGAGCACCGACACGACGTTCAGTCGCCGCTTCTGGCCATAGCTCAGCCGGTATGGGTGATCCTCCAGCCTGCCCCCCAGGCCGCTCCGTGCCAGCAGCCCTTCCACTCGCTCCGCTATTGTGCCGTTCGTCATGTGCAGATTGTCTGGCGCAAACATCGCCTCGCGCCACACACTATCGGCAAAGAGTTGGTGGTCGGGGTTCTGAAATACGAATCCGACCTCGCGCGCCACCCTCGACACGGGCGTGTGGCGTGTGTCGAGCCCCATCACCTCCACATAGCCGTGCGCGGGTTTGAGCAGGCCGAGCATGCAGTGCAGGAACGTGCTCTTGCCCGACCCGTTGTCGCCCATCACGGCTACAAACTCGCCTGGATACACCTCCAGCGTCACGCTCCGCAGCATGAATCCGCCCAGCGCAGACTCACCTCCGTACCCTGCATGCAGGTTATCGGCGCGCACGAGCGGCGTGCACAGGCCGGCCGTGGCAGCCTGCCCATTGCAGCCTGGCGCGATCGCCCTTCCTTCCGTCGCCGGCCCATCGGAGACGATCTGGCCACGCTCCAGCCGCACGAGGCGCGGCGCGAACGGTAGCAGGTAATCCACCTTGTGCTCGACGACGAGGACAGTCAGCCCTGCCTCCTGGCGGATGCGGGCAATGACCTGAAAGATATCGGCTGTGGCTGTCGGGTCCAGGTTCGACGTTGGCTCGTCAAAAATCAGCACCTGCGGCCGTGCCGCCATCACCGCCGCCACCGCCACCTTTTGCTTCTCGCCGCCCGACAGCGTCGCCAGCGGCCTGTCGAGGAGATGCCCCGCGCCGACCATGTCGAGTGCCCACGTCACCCGCTCGCCGATCTCACCCCGTGGCAGGCACCGGTTCTCCAGCCCAAACGCCACCTCGTCGCGCACCGTGAGCGTCACAAACTGTGCTTCCGGGTTCTGCTGGACCAGTCCCACCACCTCGGCGACGTCATAGATCGGCCGGTCGCGCACGTCGATGCCCGCCACGGTCACCTGCCCCGCCGCCTCACCGTCGAACTGGCGAAAGAGATAGCCGCCCAGTGCCAGCGCCAGCGTCGACTTGCCACTGCCCGACGCGCCGGTGACGACGACGAACTCGCCCGCGTCGACGTGCAGATTGACATCGCGCAGTACCTCCTCCTCGCTCCCCTCAAAGCGGAAGCTCAGCCCCCGGACATCGATCATGTTGGGACCTACTCGACCTCGATGCCCGTCACGAGCGGCACGATCACCTCTCCACTCATCCGCGCTACCGCAAAGGTCACGTCTTGCTCGCCAATAATCGTAAAGATCCGTACGTCGTCGCTGCCCAGCAGCTCTGCCAGGGGGAGCGTCACCGCGTCGCCGTCCGTGTGCAGCACCACCATCGTGGCTTTTGCTGTGGGCTCCATCGACGCCAGCACCTCCCCCAGCGGCGCGCCCTGGTACTTGGCTGGCCCTCCGCCCACGTCGAGGTCTGTGGCGTCCATCTCGAACTGCCACTCGTCCGGGTCGTAGACCCCTGGCGACGCCAGCGCGCCTCCCACCTCGATCGTCGCCCACCCCACCACCGTCAGCCGGGTCACGCCCCGTACCCACGCCTTGCTGTTCTCGGCGCCCATCAGGTTGTACGATGCATCCTCCCCTCCCCCCTGGGCCACCAACAGCAGGTCATCGTTCTCTGCCACCTCTTCCATGCTCACGAAAAAGGCGTACCCATCCGATGCCTCGACCAGCACCATCCCTGGGCTGGCGCTTGGCCCGGCATGGTCGAGGATCGCGCGCAACGGCACCCCCGTAAAGCGGCGTGTCACCTCGTTCAGCGTGCCCTCACCTGCCACCTCCGGCAGGTCGCCGCCCTCCACGGGGTACTCGTAGGCGGTCGCAACTGCCCCACCCACCTCCACCGTTGCTGGCCCCTTGAGTGCAAAGCGCAGGAAGAGCGTGAGGGCAATCGCCAGCAGGGCCACGGTGATCAAAAAGATCGGGTACACGCGCCGGCCCGTCGGCACGGCGGGCTGGTCCTTCACGACGCCGGCGCGCCGCAGCCCGTTGAGTAGCACCCAGCCCACCACCCCGGCAAAGAGCACGCCGCTCAAAAACGCCATCCCCCCTACCAGGAGCATTGCCTGGAACGCGAGCGTGTCGGTGGGTACCGCCGCAAAGATCTGAAACACAAACACGTTCGACGCTGAGGCCAGCCCGCCGGCAACGCAGTGGGCCAGCAGCGAGTCTTTTTTGCGAAAGGGGAGAAAGCCGAGGTCGACCAGCAGGCCGGCTACCACGTCGACCAGCACCACCAGCAACCCGTGGGTGTTGCCCGTCAGCAGTTCCACGCCGCCCTTCAGGATGCCCGTCACCGTGCCGGCGCCCTGCTTGCGCGTCAGTCCCACGGCCAGCGTCAGCCACACCACGTGCAGCCCTGCCGCCCACTGCGACGTTCCGGCCAAGCCCACGATCGACTGGATCAAGTCGCCGACAGCATTCACGTAGGTGCTGACGACACCGCCAAGCGCAGCCAGGGCCGCCATCATCAACAAATCGCGTGTGCTGAAATAGTACCGTCTGGAGCTCACTCCTCTTCCTCCACCGACCAGTTGCAACGCACCCCCGAGGTGCGTTGCAACTAACTAAAAAACGGCATCCTGGAAAGGGATGCCGTCTGCGCCCATGCGCCTTCGTCCAAACAAAACGGCGTCTCCTGGAGACGCCGCGCCCGCACACGCTCTACCGGCGCATCTCCTTTCCAAGAGTGGGAGGCGTGGCTGTTTCCAGCCACACCCTACCGGCCGAGCTCCATGGGACCCAAGTCCTGTAGGTCACTCGGCTCGGAGATGCAATCTTTCCCTGCCACAATGGTAATGAACTGTGAAAAGTGTAACATAGCCGTGCCGGGATGTCAAAAAGAAGGGCGCTTGAAGCGGCCTTTGGCGCTACCCTTTCTCCAGGTTCTGTGTTATCATGGGGCGCAGATAGAAGCTCTGAGGAGGCACATATGGCCAGGTATGCCGCGATGATTCTGGTGTTGATCTGGGCGCTGGCCTGCGCCGGCTGCACGCCAACTCCTGATCTTGAGGCCGGCACATCCGCACTGCCCGGCTCTGCGACCACCTACTACGTTCGTCCCGACGGCGGCTCAACCGAGCAGTGCACCGGCCAGGCCGATGCGCCCTACCCCGGCAGCGGCACGGGACAGCCGTGTGCCTGGGATCACCCCTTCCGTGCCCTGCCACCCGGCGATGCGCCGCGCCTGTCCGGCGGCGACACACTCCTGATCGCCGCCGGCAGTTATCGGATGGGCTATGGCGCGCCCGGTGCCGATGGTTGCGATCCTGATGCTGCCTTTGAGTGTCATGTTCCTCCCCTGCCTGCGGGCCCTGACCCGGCGCATCCGACACGCCTCCTCGGCAAAGGCTGGGACACAGGCTGCCCGGCTCCACCTGAGCTGTGGGGCGCCGAGCGGCCCTGGTACATCCTCAACCTCGAGGGCTCGGACAATGTCGAGATCGTCTGCCTGGAGATCACCGATCACTCGGGCTGCGTCGAGTTTCACACCGGCGGCCTCGCCTGCGAGCGCGACCAGGCGCCCTATGGTGATTGGGCGCCCATCGGGCTGTACGCCGTCGACGCGGAAAACGTCACCCTGCGCGACCTGGACGTGCACGGCCTGGCTCACACGGGCATCCTCGCCGGGCGGCTGATGGACTGGACTGTCGAGAACGTGCGCATCGCCGCCAACGGCTGGGTGGGCTGGGATGGCGATGTCGAGGGCGACGATTCGAATGTCGGAACCCTCACCTTCCGCCACTGGATCGTCGAGTGGAATGGCTGTGGCGAGACCTATCCCGGTGGCGAGCCGGCCGGCTGCTGGGCGCAGGAGGCGGGCGGCTATGGCGACGGCGTCGGCACCGGCGCCACCGGCGGCGACTGGTTCATCGGGGAGTCGGCCTTTGCGCACAACACCTCCGATGGCCTCGACCTCCTCTACCACTCCGAGGGCGGGCGCGTGGTGCTCGACCGCGTTCGCGCCGAGGGCAACGCCGGCAACCAGGTCAAAATCACCGGCCAGGCGTCCATCACCAACAGTGTGCTGGTGGGCAACTGCGGCTTTTTCGACGGCCAGCCCTTCACCTACCATGTCGACTCCTGTCGCGCGTTGGGCAATACGCTCCACCTCGCCTTTACCGGTGGCGAGCAGACCACCCTCGTCAACTCCACCCTCTATGGCCAGGGCGATGGCCTGGTCGGCGCCGGCCCGCGCGAGGGTTTCACCTGCGACGGGTCGGAGCGCATCACGGCCTGGAACAACGTCTTCCTGGGCGATGTCGACTATTTCGATCCCGGCGACGTCACGTTCCTCTTTTACCAGGAAGAGTGCGCGGGTCTCACGCTCGACTCTGACTACAACGCCCTCTACCAGGTCAAGAACGTCGAGTGCGGCGCCAGCGGCGAGTACGTGAACTCGGGCACACACGATCTGTGCCAGGATCCACTCCTCACCGGCCCGCTCGCGGGGATGGCCTACGGTCTGGAGCTGACCGCCGCCAGCCCGGCCATCGACGCCGGCACGGCCGACGGTGCGCCCACGGTCGACTTTTGGGGAATGATCCGCGACGCCGTGCCGGATATCGGCGCTTACGAGTGGCAGTCGGCGACGATTGCCGTCTTTTTGCCGCTGACCGCCACGTCCATGGCCCCCGCTGGCCCGCGCCCGCCCCAGATCGCCGGCTGCGACGTCCTGCCCGCCGACAATGTGTGGAATACACCGGTAGACGATCTGCCGCTCGACGCCAACTCGGACGCCTACGTGGCTACCATCGGGGCCGGCGCCCATGCCCACGCCGATTTCGGTTCCGGTGAGTGGCCCCTCGGCTCCGGCAGCCCCATTGGCATCCCCTTCGTAGACGTGCCCAGCGCCCAACCTCGCGTCCAGGTCACCTTTGATTACGATGACGAGAGTGACCCCGGCCCTTATCCGGTTCCGCCTGACGCCCCGATCGAGGGGGGCCCGCAGAGCGACGGCGACCGCCACGTGCTCGCCCTCGATCGCGATGCCTGCTTTCTCTACGAGCTCTACTACGCCTGGCCGCAGCAGGACGGGAGCTGGCACGCCGGCTCGGGCGCCATCTTTGACCTTGGCTCCCACGCCCTGCGCCCTGCCGGCTGGACCAGCGCCGACGCGGCCGGCCTTCCGATCCTGCCGGGCCTGGTGCGCTACGACGAGGTTGCCTCGGGCGAGATCCGCCATGCGCTGCGCTTTACCGCCCCGCACACCCGCCGTGCCTACGTGTGGCCCGCGCGCCACTATGCGTCGGAGCTGACTGGATCAGAGTATCCGCCGATGGGGCAGCGTTTTCGCCTGAAGGCCGGGTTCGATACCTCGGGCTTTTCCCCCGAGGTGCAGGTCATTCTGCAGGCGCTCAAAACATATGGTATGTTCCTGGCCGATAACGGCTCTGCCTGGTACCTGAGTGGTGTCCCCGACGAGCGGTGGGATAATGACACCCTGCACGAGCTGCACCAGGTATCTGGCTCGGCCTTTGAGGCGGTCGACGCATCGTCGCTCATGGTCGACCCCGATTCTGGTCAGGTCAGGCGGCCGGCTGACTGACAATTTTTTCCTTAGGGGAAACTCCGTTAAGTATAGATTGACAACAGTCAGAGAATCGTCTACAATGGACAGGGTACGCCAGCAGGACTCCAGGCCAAGAACGTCGCGAGATGAGGGGATGTCGACGAGACTGAATGAGCACATGGCTCGCGTCGTCAAGGATGAGCGTACGATGAAAAATCAAGATACACTCAGAATGGCCGTCGTCGGGGTGGGCAACATGGGCCGCCTGCACGCCCGCGACATCCACGAACTGGACAGCACGGAGCTGGTGGCCGTCTGCGATATCGATCGGCCCAGGGCTGACGAGGTGGCAGCCCGGTACAGAGTCCCGGCGGCGTACGACTACCGGGATCTGCTGTCCGGGACCGACGTGCAGGCCATCCTCATCGCCACACCTCACTACGACCACACACCCATCAGCATCGCGGCCCTGCAACAGGGGCTGCACGTGTTGGTCGAAAAGCCGATTGCCGTCCATGCGCAGGATGCACGGCACATGATCGACGCCTACGGTGCTGCCCGGGCGGAACACCCCGGCCTGATCTTTGCGGCGATGTTTATGCAGCGCACCTACGGCCACTATCGCAAAATCAAGGAACTGATCGACGGCGGCGCGCTGGGCCGGCTGGTGCGCGTCACCTGGATCATCACCGACTGGTTCCGCACCCAGATCTATTACGACAGCGGCGGCTGGCGGGCCACCTGGGCGGGCGAGGGGGGCGGCGTGCTGCTCAACCAGTGCCCCCACAACCTGGACCTGTATCAGTGGTTCGTCGGCATGCCGGCTCGCGTGACCGGCTTTGCCCGGCTCGGCAAGTATCACGACATCGAGGTCGAGGACGAGGTGACGGCTTTCTTTGAGCACGAGGGCGGCCTGGTCGGCCACCTGGTCACCTCCACCGCCGAGTCGCCGGGCACCAACCGCCTGGAGATCGTGGGCGAGCTGGGCAAGCTGGTCCTGGAAAACGATAGGCTTACCTTTTGGCGGAATCGTGGCTCGATGCTGGGGTTCATCGCAGAAGCCACGGGCGGCTTTGACAAGGTGGAGCATTCGGTCGCCGATGTGCCCTTTGTGCACCACGGCCAACCGGGCCACCGGCTGATCATCGAGAACTTTGCGGACGCCGTGTTGGGGGGCGAACCCCTGATCGCGCCAGCGGTCGAGGGGCTGCACTCGGTCATGCTGGGCAACGCCATCATGCTGTCGTCGTTCCTGGGCAAGCCGGTCGAGGTGCCCATCGACGAGGACCTCTACAAAAAAAAACTGATGGAGTTGATCCAGGGCTCGCGTTACCGGAAGACGACACGGGACGTGGGTGACGTGGACATGGGCAAATCGTTCAGGTAGGAGGAAGGATGTACTACACCGGTTTCGCCGACGAAGCGGGCGACTCGATTGACGTGCAGATCAGGGCTACCCGCGAGCTGGGCTGGCCATTCATCGAGGCCCGGAGCGTGGACGGCGTCAACCTGACCGACATCTCGGACGCCAAGTTCGAGGAGGTCTGCGACAAGCTGGCGGGGGCGGAGGTAGGCATCAACTGCTTTGCCAGCGCCATCGCCAACTGGAGCCGGGACCCGCGCCGCGAAGAGGATTTTCAGTACAGCGTCGAGGCGCTGCGGCGAGCCATCCCGCGCATGCATCGACTGGGCACCTGGCTGATCCGGGGCATGAGCTTTGCGGTGGTCCGGGACGAGGCACCCGACAGCCCCGAGCTGGAACGGGTCATTTTTGACAAGGTGCGACACCTGGTCAGGATGTGCGAGGAGGCCGGCGTCTTTTACCTGCACGAAAACTGTATGAACTATGGCGGCCAGTCTCACGAGCACACGCTGCGGCTCCTGGACAATGTCCGCTCGCCCAATTTCAGGCTGGTCTTTGACACCGGCAACCCGGTGTTCACCGACCGGCGCCTGGGATCGCCACCCTACCGCAAGCAGTCGGCCTGGGAGTTTTACCGCAACGTCCGGGAGTGGATCCACCATGTGCACATCAAGGACGGCCGGTACATCCGGGAGAGCGGTGGCATTTTCTCCGAGGTCGAGTACACCTTCCCCGGCGAGGGCGATGGCGACGTGGAGCGCATCGTCGGCGACCTGCTGCGAACCGGCTACGATGGCGGCCTGTCCATCGAGCCGCACCTGGCGGTGGTTTATCACGACGACTCGGCCCAGTCGTCTGACGAGGTGCGCTACCACAACTATGTGGAGTATGGCCGGCGCTTGATGCGGCTTGTGGAGGCAGTGAGCGGGAACAGGCAAGCGGGGTGATTGCCCTCACAGATCGATCCCGCGACGCACATGTAAGGGGGAGACTCGGATGGCTATCATCGAACCAGAGTTCATGGCGCTGACGGCGGACCTCAACGTCAAAGCCTTCTGGCAAGAGAACGAGCAGTGCCAGGCGTTCACCACCGACAAATCGCGCTGCGCCCTGTCCTTCGCGCCCGATGACCACTGGCTGTTCGAGTTCGCGGCCGTGCCCTCTACCCTGCGCTACTACCAGGATAAGGCTTATCGTGATGCGCTCCACCGCCAGGTCAACGAGATCACCCGCCAGTATGTAGGGTGGGCTTTTTTCGACGAGGACACCTGGCAGCACCAACCCCGGCGCATCGAGAACCTCTTTGGCTGCGAGTTCGAGTATCGGGAGGCCAGCACGCCCTGGCTCACGCCCGTCACCGGCGATCCCGGCGAATTCGCGGCCATCCTCGACCGGGCGGAAGCGATCGACCTGCGCGCCTGGGCTTTCCCCGACGAGTTCCTGGCCGAGTGGGAAGAGCGAAAAGCCCAGGGCAGAGCGCTGCCCCTACTGGGCACCGGCAGCCGCGGCCCGGCGACGATCATGACCTCGGTGATCGATCCCAGCGTGCTCTTTTTGTGGATGTACGACGATCCGCCCCTCGTTGCCCGCTTCCGCGAGGTGCTGGCGGCCAAGATCATCGAATTGAACCGGCTCTTGCGCGAATTCAGCGGCAACGACTTGCCCCAGTGGTGGATCACCGACGACAACTCGGCCCTGTTTAGCCCCCGGCTGTATCGCGAATACTGCTTTCCGGTGCTGCGCGGACTGCTCGACGCGATGGCGCCGCTCGACGCCGGGCCGTTACTGCGCCGCTACCAGCACTCGGACAGCGCCATGGGCCACCTGCTCGACCAGCAGTATCAACTGGGCATCCGCTTTGTGAACTATGGGCCCGAGATTGACGTGGCCGTTATCCGCGCCAAGATGCCCGATGCAACCATCTACGGGCATGTGCCTCCCCTCCTGCTGCGCAACGGCAGCCCCGAGGAGATCCGCCGGCGGGTGATCGACGATTTCGCCAATGCCGGCGCCAGCGGCGGCCTGGAGGTGACGACGGCCGGCTCGCTGGCCGCCGGCACCGGCGTGGGCCGGATGCGCTGGCTGATACGGGTCGTGCAGGAAGAATGTCGCTACGATAGGGGGTAGACGCCCACCTGGCGGGCGGTGTCGAGCATGGCCAGGTAATATTCCGGCTTGACGCCGGGGTGGTGTTTCTCTCCTTCTCACTCGCCAGTGGTTGGAGAAGAATACCATTGTGGCAATGCTGGAGCTGTTTCACAGTTCTTTCGAGAACCCCGGGCGCAGTGCGCTTTGGTCCGCGTGAAAATCCCGGCGTCCAGTCGCTTGCCTCCATACCGAAAGCGTCG
>JAFGIA010000225.1 GCA_016929795.1 Anaerolineae bacterium | reverse complement strand
GTGGCAGCGGCTTTGTACTCTTTTTCAACTGCAAAATACTCGGGAGGCAGGTTCGTTGGCATCTGTCTCCTGTTGTTTCGGCACCACCCTTTTCAAAATGGTCTGTTCGATTCTATCACAACGCGCCTGCCGCCGCAAGTTGCAGTGAAAGCCAGATCTTTGAATTGTCTCCATAGAGGTGCACAAGCCGTATCCTTTTTGCCTTCCATGCGGTATCAGTAGTGAGAGGCCAGCTCACGATAGTCGGCTTCATTGTGGTTGCGCGGCAACCCCTCAATCGCTCTTCATTGCCTATGGAGCGACAGGCATCAGAGATCTGACACTGTAAGGCTCAAATCGATCTGGTCGGCACAGAACGGAGGGGCCTAGTCCACAAAATCGAACCAGCGGGGTATTGACAGCGGTAGTTTTTCATGATATGCTTTGAGCAATTGCCAAGAAACACTGTTTTCCCTGCTCGAACGGCAAGCTCGTTTTTACACACTGCACTCAACGTTGCCTCAATGTAGCCCATTGTAGCCCGAGTAAGGTAGATCTTTTGAAACAGATGAGAATAGGTCCTCGCCAACAGATGATTGGGAACGCTTGCGGCCGGCGGGAACAGACAGAGGGACAGAGCCTGCTGGAGGTAGCGCTGGTGCTGCCGATCTTGCTGCTGTTGCTCGTGTTTGTGGTGGACGTCGCGCGCGCTTTTGATGCACAGATTGTGCTCAAAAATGCAGCGCGCGAAGGAGCGCGTTTTGGCTCGTTGGCGGATCCACTCTCACCGGACGAGATCCGCCATCTGGTGTGGGAAGATGTGGTTGGATCTGGGACGAACGTCACGCACATGGCCAACTTCTCCGAGTCGAATGTGGACATTGACGAAGGAACCCGGTCGGTAACCGTTACCTTGTCATATGACTTTCCTCTCTGGTTCGGCGGCATGGTCGGGATCGACACCTTGAATATCAGCGCCGAGGCGGTAATGCCGCGCAGAGGCGACCTCGCGGGGCCTTGATCATGAAGTTACAGCCCAGAGGCAGGCAAGAAGGCGGGCAAACCACGGTAGAGTTTGCCCTGGTAATTTCTGTTCTTTTGCTCGTTGTTTTTGGGATCATGGATTTTTCGCGGCTCATGTTTGCCTACGCGACAATGTCGAACGGAGTGCGCGAAGGGGCACGGTATGCCGTGATACACCCGGGACCGGATCACGAAGCCGAGATCGTGGCGCGCGCGCACGGGATGATGGTAGTGCTCGGCGGGACTGCCAATGTAATGGTCGCGTACCCCGATGGGGATCTGGAGGGTGGGCCATACTGCTCCCACCTCTGCCGGGTCGTAGTACGTGCAACGAGTGATTTCGACGCCTGGACTCCGATCATCCCCGCCTTCCAGATCGAAGCCCGAGCAACCATGCACCTCGAATAGCGGATGTGTGGGAGAAAGGAGCACGTGATGGAGAACAGGGCCTTTCAAAAACAAGATGGACAGTCAATCATCCTCGTCGCGGTTGCGTTCGTCGCACTGCTTCTGTTCGTGGCTCTCGCAGTCGATATGAGCAATGCCTATGCTCACCGCCGTCAAGCACAAAACGCTGCCGACTCGTCCGCTCTCGCGGCAGCGAGAGCGCTGGGCCACTACCTCAACGGCACAGCGGTGACTGACAGCATGATCAAGAACGCGATGATCCAGTACGCTCAGGATAACGGAATCGCGGATACCGATGGTGCACCGGGGAACGGTGTGAACGATAACGTGATCGGCTGCTACCTGAATTGGGAGGGGAACTGCATCGATGAGCTGGCGCCCATCGACAGCGCTTTCAAGGTGGGCATGGGCTTAATCCCTGCTGAGGCCCTTGGGATCGAGGTGGTTGTCTTGATCGAATCGCCAACCTATTTCGGCGGCATCGTGGGCCTGAATGGATTGGCGCTGCAGGCGGAGGCGGCAGCCTTGTTCGAGTCGGCGTGCACTGCGGGTGGGTGTGTATTGCCGATTGCCGTCCATGCTCGGGGGTTCGACGATGAGGGGAACCCACAGTTCCTCGAAGGGCAATGCTACAATCTCTGGGACGGTGAGGGTTCGGGACAGTTCGGATGGTTGAACTGGTCATTCCAGGGCTACCCATGCAAAGACATAGGCGCGCCGGACGACTGCAGCGAACAGTGCCTCGCTGCCAATATGGATCCTGATCATTGTGTTCGCATCGATCCTGACGCTTTTGACGTCGGAAACGACGTGTGGATTGGAGGCAAGCCCGGCATTAGCAATGGGAAAGCGATTGCTGATCAACTCGACGATTATATACTGAACGAGCCCGTGGTTCGGCTCGTCGTGTACAATGAAACTCGCGGGAGCAGCTCGTGCGGTAAATCAGGGGGTGGCCCCGATCCGACGCAGTATCACCTCGCCGGGTTTGCTGCATTCAAAATCACCGGCTATCGTCTGTCGCAGGGAAAAGGGAAGGTCATGTGCGACTTGACGGATGATGGAGCACTGGTTTGTAAGGAATCAGTCAATCCTAGCTATGTATGCGATCCGATGACCTCTCTGGACTATCCTCCTTGCTACGCGGAGGATGGTGTCACGATGGTGCCGTGTGCAACCAGCGACAGCGTGACGAATCGAATTACGGGGCAAGCGCAGATCTTTGATGATGGTGAGGGAGGCAATTGCGGGGCCACGGGGAACTTGCTGGCCCCGCGGTTGCACAAGTAGGAGAGCTGCCGTGTGAGTTGCGAGTTGTGAAGCGATGGCCTCTTGCATCCAGGCGTGCGAGAGGTTAACGAACTCAGGGGTGCCTGAGAGTGGCGCGGCACAATCACGGCTTCTGCTTGTGTCCTCACAATATAGAGTATCGGGCTGGCACGCCCCGAGTGCCAGCTTTGTGTCCGGGAATACTCGGGACCACCAGACGTCGAGAACACTTGGTAGGAGGATTTCATGAAACGTCGCAACTGGTTGTGGTTCGGGGCAAGCGGGATCCTGGCAGTTGGAGCGGGCGTACTTGCGATCCTGGCACTGAGATTTGCGATCCCACAAGGCTCGATAGATGATCAGCCAGCGCAGCTTGTCGTCGTCGCACGCACCCCTATCGGCGCGCGATCGATAATCCGAACCGACAATGTAACGCTTGAGGAACGGAGCGACATCCCAAGCGGCGCGGTGCTAGAGCCCAACGAGGTCGTGGGCCGGCGTGCAGCACGTGACATTGTGGAGCACAATGTGATTCGCGTCCAGGACCTGATCACCGACACCCCACGCATCGTCGACGTGGGCGATGACCTCGCCATCGCCGTGCCGGCGGACGACGTATTGAGTAGGTGGGGGGCGGTGCTGCCAGGCGACCACGTGGACGTGCTCTTTACACTCGACGTGATCCTTGAGGCGCCAATGTACCCGGAGGAGACGATCACGCTGCAGGAGGGTGAGACGATCCAGCGCCTGGAGCGCGACCAGAGCCTGGACAATGTATCGGTGTTGACGCTGCAGAACCTGGAGGTACTGCGCATCCTCGATGAGCCGGTGTCCCAAGCATCGGCGGCACAGCAGGGGCAGACTCAGGAAACAGTGACCCTCAGGCGCGCCTTGCTGCTCAAGGTCGACCCTCAGGACGCCGTGGTGCTCAAGTACCTGCTCGACTCCGAGGGCAAAATTGACTTTGCGCTGCGCTCGTCAGACAATGAGGCGCTCTTTGATGTGGAGGCAGTGAACATCAACTACTTGTTGTTGCGCTACGGCATGGCACTTCCTGAACAACCGGAATGAGAGATCAAATCGATGAGTTACGATAGAGCCCTGGTGACAGGTGGAAACATTCGTGTTCTGGTGATCCCCGGCCACGACCCTGTCGGCGACTGGATGGCGAGCCTGGTGCAGGCAGAAGCAGACATGACGATGCTTGGGCTGACACGCAACCTGACGCACGTGATCGAGACCGTCGACAAGCTCAAGCCCGACGTGGTGTTGGTAGACATTGGCAGCGGCATCCTCGAACAGGTCGAGCTGCTCAACTATCTCTCGGCGCCAGGGTCAGCCTGTTCTGTGATCGTGGTGGCGATGAGCAACGAGGTAGACCTCGTGCGCCAGGCGATGTTGGTCGGGGCGCAGGGTTTTTTGCTCAAACCGTTCGGCGAGACGGATCTGTTGAGCAGTGTGCGGCAGGCGTACGACCTGGCGGTGCAGCGCCGGGCGCAGCTAGAGAAGGCACCGCCGCCCCAGGCGGGTGCTTCGAGTGCACACGTCGAGCGAGCTCCGGTCGTGGGGGTGTTCAGCCCGAAGGGAGGCGTTGGCTGCACCACACTCGCCGTGAACCTCGCCGTCGCACTGCGGGAAGCAACGGGGCAGGAGACGATTCTGGTGGATGGGGACCTGCGCTTTGGCGACGTCGACACGGCGTTGAACATTGCCGGCGCGACCTCTCTCGCCACAGTCATTGCGCAGTTGGACGATCTCGACGACGCCCTGTTGGCGAAATCTCTTGCCCACCACAGCAGTGGGATCCGCGTGCTGCCGGCTCCCGACCACCTCGACGCGGCCGACTCGATCGAGCCGAATGATGTGAGAAAGCTGATGCGCCGCCTGGCCGGGTTGGGGACGGGGTACGTGGTGGTCGACATCTGGTCGACGCTGAATGATTGCACGCTGTCGATCCTCGACGAATGCGACCACCTGGTTGTGCTGACGACGCCACAGGTGACGGCACTGCGCGACGTGTATCGCTTTGTAGAAGTGCTGGGTCTCCTAAAGTACGATCTGTCCAAGATCTGGCTGGTGTTGAACCACTGCTACGTGCCTGGTGAGCTCCGCTTGAAGGACCTGGAGCGCACACTGGGGCGGCCGATTGCGCAGACGATCGACTATGCGCCCGGCCCGGTTCTGACTTCACTCAACCGGGGCGTGCCGTTGGTGCAGGCGTATCCGAATACGCCGGCAGCAGAAAAGATCGTTGCCCTGGCGCGCCAGTTGGTCGCTGCCAACCGCGAGGCGGAGAGCGGGGTGCCGTCGCACGGCAAGCAAAGCGCCCCGGAAAAGACACGGAAGCACAAGCTATTTTCGAGGCGCCTGGCGTTGGGAAGCGAGGTGAGTCGATGATGGATCTGGTACTGATCGGCGTCGGCGCCCTGGTGACGTTGGCCGTCCTGGCATTGAGTTATGGAATTCTCAGCTCCTTTGCCGCCTCGCACGAGACAGAGGAGCGGCTGGATGCCCTGGGTGGAGAGGCTGCTGCTCAGGCGCGGGGCAATCAAGCGATCATCCAGCTCGACCGTGCAGTGTCGAAGCTCGGGATTGCAGGCAACATCAAAGAGGACCTTGCTCAGGCCGACGTGGCTCTGACGGTGACGGAATACCTGCTGATTCGAGGCGGCGTGATTGCTTTCCTGTTCGTAATCGGCTATCTGTTGCAGCAGAGCCTGGTCGTGGGCATGGTGCTCGGCGTGGTCGGGATCTTTGTCCCGCCGGTCTACGTGGCGCGCCGGCGCGCGCAGCGGTTGACCGTTTTTTCGAGCCAACTGCCCGACGTGCTCGATCACCTGGTCGGATCCCTGCGCGCCGGCTATGGCCTGTTGCAGTCGATGGAGTGGGTGTCGCGCCAGGTCCCCAAGCCGGCAGGGCTCGAGTTCGACCGCGCTCTTCGTGAAGTGCAGTTGGGACGGGGACTGATGCAGGCACTGGACAGCATGGTGCGGCGCATCCCGAGCGACGACCTGGCATTGATCGTCACCGCGATCAAGATCCAGCACGAGACGGGTGGCAAATTGGCGGACGTGCTAGAGACCACCGCCCACACGATCCGGGAGCGGGTGCGAATTCAGCGCGAGATCCAGGTCATCACGGCCCAGCAGCGCTATTCCGGATACGTACTGATGCTGCTGCCGATTGGCCTGGCCGTTTTCATGATGATCGTCAATCCAGAATATGAAATGCAGTTGTTCGCGCCGGGCCCGACTCTCTGTATCCCAATCGGCGCCGCCGTGCTGATGGTCCTCGGTTTCTTTTCTATGCGGCGCATCATCAACATCGAGGTATGATCGTGGCCGAACTCTACATTTTGCTATTCGGAATCGTGGTTGCGGCCACGTTCCTCTTTCTGTTCCTTGGCCTGCGCGGGCGTTCAGAGATGGCAGCGCTGGATCACGAGCGGGTAGTGTCGGTCAACCGTGAACTGACACTGGAAGACGTCGAGCTCAGCATGTCGTTCCGGGAGCGGGTGCTGGCGCCAATGATGACGTCGGTGCTCACCTTTCTGGGGCGGCGTATGCCGGCGCAGAACCTGGCAGAGTTGCGCCACCACCTGGAGGTGGCAGGCAGACCCTACGGGTGGACGGTGCTGCACTTTATGGGACTGCGCGTGCTGGCAGCCCTCGTGTGTGGCATCCTGATGCTTGTTTTCACGCACTTTGGCGATCTGCCGTTCGCCCGGCGGCTGATCCTCGCCGCAGCCTGTGCCGGACTCGGCTACTATTTGCCGATTTTGTGGCTGCGCTCGCGCATTGGCAAGCGCAAAAAGGAGATCTTGCGCGCGCTGCCGGATGGGATCGAAATGCTCAACATTTGCGTCGGCGCGGGCCTCGGCTTTGACATGGCGCTGTCGCGCGTCGGCGACCGCTGGCAGAGCGCGCTCTCGGACGAGTTCAACCGCGTAGTGCTAGAGATGCGCCTGGGCAAGACGCGGCGGCAGGCACTGCTCGACTTGGCGTGGCGCACGGACATCATGGAGATAGAAAACTTTGTGGCGACGATTATCCAGGCGGATCAACTCGGCGTGAGCATTGCCAAGGTGCTCCGCTCGCAGGCAGAGCAGATGCGCATCGCGCGCCGGCAAAGGGCAGAGGAGCAAGCGCGCCAGGCGGCAATCAAGCTCCTCTTCCCGCTGGTCTTTTTGATCTTTCCGGCCATGTTTGCGGTGCTGCTCGGCCCTGCCATCCCACAGGTATTGAACACGCTCGGCACACTCGGCGGGTAGCGAATGGAACATGATCACGTGGAAGAATCCATGGTAGAAGAGACGGTCGAGACTACGGCGGAAGGGGCCGAGAGCGTGCCAGAGGCGGTCGAGACGGTAGAGACCCGCGTGTCGTTCCGTGAGCACCCTCTGTTTGTCGAGGTGGAGAGGCAACTGGCGGCGGGCGAAGATGAAGGTGCTACACACAACCTGAAAAAGCTCCGCGAGCTCTACCCGAACGAGGACACGATCCGCGACCTGGAGATGCGCGCTGCACTTCGGTCGACGTTTTCTATCGCCGATGCACTCCCGATTCGGCGCGGCCAACCAGGCGCGGTCCTGCGCATGCTGCTGTTGTTCATGACCATGGTCGCAGTGTGCCTCACCGCTTCTGCCGGCTTTGCGCTGGCTTATCAGGAATGGGTCATCCCGCCGCGTGAGGAGCACGAGCGCGAAGTGTACCTCGCCAGGCTGCAGCAAAGCTTTGACCAGCGCCTGAAGGCAGGTGATCTGACAGGGGCACGCCAGGTGTTGGAAGAGCTGTCATTGGCCCTCCCCGGCGATCAAGATGTCGAGGCGGCGTTCGACCTGCTGCGCTATCAGGAATCGCTCGACGCGATGTACAACAGCGCGCTGGACAGGGAAGCACAAAGCGATTGGCGAGGCGCACTCGATGGGTGGCGCCACCTGGAGGCAACAAGCCCCGGATACAGAGACGTGCGCCAGCGCATCGCCCAGATCGAGAGGACGATCGAGCTGGAGGAGGCGTGGCAGGAAGCGGTAAGCGTAGTGGAGGCCAACGATTGGCCGAGGGTGGTCACCCTCCTGACCGATATTCGCCGCCGCGCGCCAGGATTCCATCGCGACGAGGCGGACGAGTATCTGTTCAGGGGGTATGAGTTTCTTGCCAGGCAGTTGCTCGACGGCGCCGGCGGCAACGTCGGGCAGATGGAGGAGGCGATCGAGTACCTCGGCATGGCGCTCCAACTGCGCCCGGCACAGCGCGACCTGATTGCAGAACGCAAGCTGGCCCGGCTGTACGTGGTCGGGGCTGTGGCGTACATGGATGAAAAGTGGGGCGAGGCTGCCGAGGCGTGGCAGTCCGTTCACCATGCTCGACCGAATTATCAGGGGGGGATCGTCGACACGTACCTGTATCAGGCTTATCCACGGGCGGCCGAAGAGTTGCTGGAAGGCGCCATGGGGGCAAAGAAGCCGATACAGCAGGCAATAGGTTACCTGGAGCAAGTGCTGATGCGCTCGCCCGAAGACCCATGGGCGCTCGAAGAGCGCTCGCTGGCGCTCGAGTACCTCGCGGGCCTGGAGGCGTTCGACAAAGAGCGTTGGAATGAGGCGATCGTGCACTGGGGGCCGATCTATGACGTGCGCCCGTCATATCAGAGCGGTGCGATCGAGGAGAAACTGCGCGTCGCCTGCGCAGCAACAGAGACCGAGTTTCGCTGGTGCTCGCCATAGGCCGGATGATTGCGCCCGATGGTGCAATACCTCGTTTGTCGACACAGATACGCTGGAGGTATCATGACAGGGAACGGTTCCGGACTTCGACAGGTGAGCGTGATCGTGTCAGCAGTGCTGCTGAGTATCTCAATAGGGATGGTGCAGCCGGTGCACGTGGTCGCCGACCCACGTCCGACTCCGACCACGGAGCCGGGAATCGAGGTTGTGCCTTCGGAAGCAGTTGGCGGGCAAGCGCTGGAGCTCACGGTAACAGGTTTTTACTGGCCGACAGGCGGCCTCCCGGTGTCGCTCGCCTGGGATCTCAAGGACGGCAGTCAGCGGCTCACAGAAGCGTTCGGCGTGAACCCAGACGGCTCATTCCTGCAGGTCGTCACGGTGCCGGCCGAATGGGCGTGCCCGGGCATACACCAGGTATTGGCCTCGAATGGGACGAGCTTCTGGGCGAGTGCGAGCGTGGTGTTGATCGAGCCGACGCCGACAGACACGCCGACGGTCACGCCGAGCGTAACGCCATCTGTGACGCCGTCACCGACGAATACGCCAACGCCTGTCACCCCGACATCGCCGCCGCCGCCGACACATACGTTCACGCCGCCGCCGACGCACACGCCCACCCCGCCGGCACACACGGTGACCCCGATCGTGACGGCGACACGCCCTGACCCACCGGTGACGCCAAAGAGCACGGCGACGGACACGCCACCGGCGACGCCAAGCCCGACGCACATCCCAACTGAGACGCAGACGCCGACGCCGGCTGACCTACCAACCTCCACCCCGATTCCGTTCCTGACCTTCACGCCCTCGCCATCGCCGGTCCCCACCGAGACGGCGACTGCCGTCGAGGAGGATGCGCCCGCTGCGGTGGGTACCGATCTACTGACCACTGAACCAACTGCGACGGCCGAGTTGGTGGCGCTCGTCGCCACGGCGCCCCCCCCGAGTGTCCCGTGGTCCGCGGCGGGGAAACAGGTCAGTGGGATGGCGGAACCTCCGCAAGGCGGGACGTGGGAAAACGGGTTTTTCCGCGGTGTGGTCGCGGCAATTATTCTGCTTGTCGTGCTCACCGGCTTTGTTGCCGTGGTCGGGTTTTCGCTGTTGATCGCCTGGCGCATCATGCGCCTCCGCGCGGCACGCGCCGGGGCGCAGGGCGCCGTCGCGCTGGACGAAAGGATTCGTCCGGCCAGCGGGTAGCACCGGCTGCGATACTGCCTCTGCCCGGCAGAGCAGGTTCCACGCCCGTGGCTGCGGTATAGACGGCCTGGCGCCGCCAGGTCACACCGGTAGCGCGCGGCCGTTTGCTATTTCCCCTTTCTTGGGCTAGAATCAGTCGATTCGATTTTCTCGAGCGGAGTATGCTCGCATCTCTGCAGCCGGGCGAGAGGGAGCGGTCCGCGCT
>JAFGIA010000224.1 GCA_016929795.1 Anaerolineae bacterium | reverse complement strand
GAAGCAGCGCAGTCAGTTAACAAGAGTGCAATCTGGTTTCGGCAGGACATGGTAGGCAGCAGGACACGGCCTAAACTCGCTCAAGGACGCTTGCCTTTTGCCATGGGGTGGAGTATAATAGCGACCAGGAGCGTTGGTGAATAGATGAAAGGTGGTACGGCATGTTGGTGAGCATTCGAGACTTTGTGGACGTGGATCTGTATCCGGATGAGGAGAGTGTTGTTCGAGACGCTCTGCGTTCGCTGCTGCGCACTCGGCCTGAAATGCGCCTGGAGCTGGCCGTGCGCCGCTATGAAGCAGAAGAGGATCTGTCGCTGGCCAAGGCAGCCAGTATTGCCGGCGTGAGCTTTGATCAGATGAAAGAGATACTCGTAGAGCGAGGCATTCCTCTTCGTCTCGGGCCTGGCAGCGTCGAAGAAGCCCAAGCGGATATCGCCGAAATCAAGTCCTGGTTCGATGAACGTCCTCGTTAATACCACAGTTCTGTCCAACTTTGCGGCAGTTGGTCGGCTTGATCTGCTTCGCTCTTTGTTTGGAGCCTTGTACATGGCCCAGGCGGTGTTTGAAGAGGTCCAGGCTGGCCTCGACGAAGGCTATGCCTTTTATGCCGGGCTTGAGAAAGAGATCCAGCCTTTTCGTAAAGATGGTTGGTTGCACCTCACCACAATAGAGGGGGAACAGGAACTCGAGTTGTTCCAGAGTCTGCCGCAAAAGCTGCACCGTGGTGAGGCGATGTCTCTTGCGATTGCCAAGTGCCGCGGCTGGCGTTTCCTCACTGATGACCGCGCTGCTCGCGGCAAGGCTGACGAGCTTGGCGTCTCGAAAGCAGGCACCCTCGCGGTACTCATGCAGGCCATTGACAAGTCGCTGATCACGCTTGAGCAGGGCAATGCCATTTTGCAGGAGATGATTATCGGTCGCTATCAATCGCCGATCACCGACTTGAGAGATCTCAGTCACTAACGGTAGCGGCTTCAGTTCCTCTGTCTTGGTATCAGAAGAGATCCAATAGCATCCCACACAGAAACCGCCGCGAACCGCGGCGGTTTCAATTGAACAGGCTGTAGTTCTGGCTTTCTTCTCAGGCTACTGTCGCTTCTTCCTCGCACAGCACCGCGTGCACCTTCTTCAACCACTCCGGGATGTCAATGTGCTGCGGGCACTTGTCCAGGCACTCCCCACACTCGATGCATGCCCCGGCGCGTTTTTCTTCTTCGATCCAGTTGTAGACCATCTTGGCCCGCCCGTTGTCGCCGTACATCTGAAGGTCGTTATAGATCTCGAATATGTCGGGAATGGCGACGTTGTTGGGGCACGGCAGGCAGTACTCGCAGTGGCTGCACGGGATGGCGCACAGGGCGTTGTACTGGTCGCGGACGCGGTCGACCACCGCCAGCTCGTCGTGGGTCATGGTGCCCACACCCGACCGGCTCGCGCTCTCGACGTTCTCGACGACCTGCTCCATCGTGCTCATGCCGCTCAGCACGACACTCACCTCGGGCTGGTTCCACAGCCACTGGAGCGCCCACTCGGCGGGAGTCCTTTGTACAGGCGCGCCGTCCCAGATTTCTTGCACGGGCGGCGGGATCTGCCCGGTGAGCATCCCGCCGCGCAGGCCTTCCATAATCACCACGGCCAGCCCCTTGTCCGCGGCGTACTTGAGCCCCTTGGTGCCGGCCTGGTGCTCGATGTCCATGTAGTTGTACTGGATCTGAGCCAGCGTCCACAAGTCGGTCGCGTCTATGATCTCGCAGAACACTTCATACTTGTCGTGGAACGAAAAGCCGAGGTGCCCGATGCGACCATCGGCCATTGCCCGCTCCGCCCAGGCGAGCACCCCCAGGTCGCGCACCTTGGGCCACTCTTTGGCATTCAACGCATGCAGCAGGTAAAAGTCGATCTGCTCTGTCTGTAGCTTTGCCCGCTGTTCGTCCAGCAAGCGGTCAAAATCCGCCGCCTCTTCCACCTTCCAGCAGGGCAGCTTGGTGGCGAGCTTGATCCGCTCGCGGTAGCCATCCTGTAGCGCGCGCCCCAAAAAGGTCTCGCTTGTCCCACGGTGGTAGGGATAGGCAGTATCGACATAGTTGACACCATGGTCGATGGCGTAGCGTACCATGCGTGTCGCTTCCGCCTCGTCGATCTGCCCCGGATCATTGTCGATGCGCGGCAGGCGCATCGCCCCAAAGCCAAGTGCCGACACCTGCCAGCCCAACCTGCCGAATCTCCGATAATTCATTCGATCTCTCCTTCGTGTGTTGAGGGAAGCAAGGCCAAGATGCTTGCTCCGCTTGGTTGCTTTCCTGCGCTAGGCCATCATCTCCAGCCATTCAAAGAACTCGGTGTCGAGCGCTCGATAAAAAGGCTTCAGTCCTGGCTCGACCAGCATGTCGAACAAGGCCCGGTACCTGGCGACGATTTGTCGATCGTCCTCGGTCAGATCACGCCTTCCGACGAGTGGGATGATTCCCTCGATGGCGTCAAAGAAAGCAGAACGCTCCGCGATCATTTCTTGAAAGCTCAGGTTGGCGATCTGTAGGTGGGGGAACTCGCCGACCTGTTCCGCAAGTGGGCTGACCGGTGCGCCGTCGGCGAAGCGCAAATCGACATACTCGACCAGTTGCCCGGTTGGGTACTCGACACTCAAGCGGGCGTGCGGGCGATACACCGGCCGCATGGCGCCGCGTGGCGCGATGCCCCGCCGGTACACGAGAAACTTCAGGTAGGTGAGATCACCCCTGCGCGAGGGTACCGGATAAGAGAGCACGGCCTCCAACGGGATCAGGTGGTGGCAAACGGGATGGTTGCGCGTCTGTGTGTATAGCTCCTCAATTCGGGTTGACATGGTACCCTCCTGCCGCTGCGCGCGCCGGTGCAGCTCCTTCGATCGTGATCAAAGAATGATCTAGCTTCGACCAGGCGGACTCGAACACGGCGGCGTCGACGCGGTCGCCGCCGTCATCCGGCCTGCCACTATCGTTGAGAAATACGCCGACCACCTTGCCCGCGTGGTCGACCTGTAAACCTGTCACCCACACGGCGTGCCCTTCGTCCAGGTGCGCCCCGTCCTCCCAGAGGCAACCCGCATCCACACAGGCAATCACGGGATGGCCTTGCTCTATTTCTGCCAGCAGTGCGTTCATGTCGCTGTTGGGCCACTCCCTGGTGGGGATGCCGCGCGTGTCGAGGTGCTTGCCGACGTCTGCCTGATGTGTGCCGTTGTCGTACCATCCCTTCTCGCGTGCTTCTGCGAGAAGGGCGTCTTGGCCCGGTGATTCTCCTGTCATCTTCTGAAGAATGCCATCCTGCGCGACGATCGCGCAATGTGGCTCTGGCCCTTGCCAGTAGTAATATTGGGCGTCCCCTTCCGGGTCCCCCACGATCCGGTACTCGCTCGCGTCCGAGGGCGGCTCTGGCTCGAGGCTCGACTCGGAAAGCTCTTCATCGAGTGGGGGGGATTCGGCGGAAGAGTCGGCTGGCCCAGGCACTTCCGAGGTCCCGTCCTGGAACCTGATTCCTTCCGGTGCCGCCTCCGCCGGCGCCTCGGCGTGCTCATGCTCCCTCCACGGCTCATCCTGCGGTTCCTCGACCGGTGGAGCGCCTTCTGGGCTGGCCTCGCCGGGCTCGCCAGGGGATTGTTCCCCTTCCGCAGTCGTTTCCGGCGCGGCCTGGGTGGGTTCCTCTGCCTCCTGCCCCTCAGCCTGGGTGGGTTCCTCTGCCTCCTGCCCCTCAGCCTGGGTGGGTTCCTCTGCCTCCTGCCCCTCAGCCTGTTGCTCCTCAGGCGCCACGGCCTCTTGTGCTACGTCGCTCTCGATCGGCTCGGCGGTCTCGATCGCTGCTTCTGGCCGCTCTGGGGCAGGTTCAGGCTCCTCCGGCGGCTCAGCCTCGGCGCGGGCAGTGGGTTCTTTGATCCTCTCCGCAGGTTCTTCTTCAGCCGGTGTGGGCCGATCTGGCACCCTCTCGTCCGTTTCTTCGATGGGCTCGGGCTTTTCTGTCTCCCTTGCCTTGTGCGCCTCTGCCTCTTCCCCTCTGTCCGGTGGCTCATTTTCCACGACGTCGGGAGGGCCTTGCATCGACTCGATACCGGTTGGGCTGAGAGAGTAGCTCGTCTCTGGTATCGATTCATGCTCACTGGTGTCAGCCTGTTCTTGTGTGTCGCCATAGTCTGATGACATCTCTTCTACCCCTTGCCCTGGATAGCACGAATCGCCCTCTCGCCGAGATACTGAGAGGGTGTCTTTTTTTCCGATGCCGCCTCCAGGATCGACCAAAACTCCTTGATCAAGATCTCCAATCCCTTTCCGGCGGTCAAGGTATCCCTGGTGATTTCGGTCCTGTCTGGTTTGTCTTTCACATGATTCCCCCCCCAATCCGCTTGGCTGCGTAGCTACGGCTGTGTCACGCGTTCGAACGCGCTGCTAAACTCTCGGCGCATGTGCGCTGTAAATGGGAAATCGATCTCGTGAGCGAGATA
This sequence comes from Anaerolineae bacterium, assembly GCA_016929795.1. Next base: position 8,637 of record JAFGIA010000224.1, on the reverse strand, counting down.
ACACCACGCCGCATCCAGCGCTGCGGGATGACCGGCCAACTGGGCAGCACGCACGCATACCGCCGCGACTCCGAGCCAATTCTCCGGCCAGTGGGTGCGTTCCGGTCGCTCGTCGAACTGCCTCAAAGCGGCTTGAAACTCGTGCACCAGCTCCTTGTTTAACGTCTGCGGCTCGATCTTTTCCCGGTACACACACGCCCGCTCGCAGTAGCGGCAACCGTCGAATGGCAAATAGCTGGTCGAGTGCTTCTGGCGGAAAGCTGCCATGTGCTCCACAACCTGGTCGTCTCCTGGCTCCCGGAAATCGACTTCGTCCTTATAGTTGGGGACCCTGATAAAGGTCGCCCTGTCGTAGCCACTGAAAAAGACGGCGGCCTCTCCGGCCTGGAGCTTGCCCAGATATTCTTCCTGCGCCTTGTCCATAATCATCGCTGCAGCAATCGCCTCGCGGTCGGTTCGGTGGCGCAGTTGGTGCGCGATTTGCAGGTTTGTATTGCGCACGGCGTCGGGTGCAAGCTTCTCAGGGCTTTGATCCGAGATGATCATGCCTTCACCATAGGCCCGCACCTCTGCCAGCATCGCAGCGAACGCTTCGACTGCTTTTGCGCGCGTGTCGGCTGCAATCTCGGATGCCCCCACCGAGCGGACATTTTCCATGACGTTGTGGGCTTCTTCAACCACTGTTACGTGCTGCAGAGAGCGCCCTTTGTTCAGTTCACGATATTCTCGAAGCAGCATCAGCAAGAACATCATCGTCAGCGCCTTGTCCTGCGCGTTCAAGTCGTTCAGTTCGAGCACCACCGGCCTGGTCATCAGGACGTGGATCGGAATCGAGCGCTGGCAGGCAAACATCTGGCCCCTGCTGCCCTGCAGCAGGCTGCCGATGCGCCCGCCCACGGCCGCGCGGATGTTCTGTAGCGTCTCTCCTGCATAGCCTCGCTGCTCTGCAACCTGAATCACCTTGACATACATGTCGCGCATCGTGGGCAGAATCCGGTTCGGTCCGTCCTCACCTTTGTCGGCGAGCTTCCACCCCTTGTCTCTGTAGATCGACTCGAGGCCCTCGGCAATGATCGAGGGCAAGATCCCAAACTGCGGCAAAGCCGCGTCAAAGCAGGTCTGCAGCCGGGCGACGTGTGCTTCCACGCGGACCCCGGACAGCAGCTCGAAGGGGTTCAGTCGAAAGGGTGAGGTGGTCTCGTCACCCAAGGTGAACACCAGCAATTCTTCGAATCCGGGTTGGTATTGCAGACCCCGGTACTCTTTTTTGGCGGCTTCGATCACCAGGAACGGAATCGGCGGCTCGCCTTGAAGCTTGCGCCCACACCATAACTGGCTGAGAAGGTACAACACCGTGTTTGTCTTGCCCGCGCCCGTGAATCCGGTGATCAACGTGTGCCTGGTCAGGCTTTCGAGCTTGACGGTGGCTGCGCCGCCCAGGCGAAAACTGCCCAGGTGCAATTCGTCGGCTGCCGCCGCCTTGGGGCGTGGGCCGGGTTCAAAGTCTGGCGCTGGCTGTCGCACCGCAATGCCGGGCACACCCCCGCGCACGCTGATTGGAAAGCGAAAAGCAGCCGCAGCGCCTTTCGCGCCCACCAGGCGCACCAATCGTTCCTTGCCAGGAGTCGCCAGATGCTCTCCCCAGCGCGAAAGGATGAGTCGCGCAAAACACTCTCTCGCCGCTTTCTTCTCGACGTCGTCACGGGGCGCACGGACGTCAAAGCCTGTGGGCAGTTCCTGCTCTCCGGCCACGACGGCCAATGCCTCGCGTCCCGCAGTCACCGCGCCGCCAACAGAACGCGCCACCGCCCATGCCGCGTAAGGATCGAGCGCTGCAACCTGTATGGCCAGCAGGTAGGGCTCTGCCAGTCGATGGGCGAGTGCTGCGTACACCCTACCGATCAACTCTGCTTGCGGGTCGCGCCACTGCCCGGGCGTAGCGCCAGAAAAGGTCTGGATGTTGCGGCTGGCAAGCGTTTGGGCAATATGTGCGGCGTGCATGATCTGGTCGCGTTCGTGTGGATCGAGCTCTGTTGGCTCAAGATAGAGGCTCAGCGCCACTGGCCCGCCCTGGCGCAGCATCGTCTCAAAAGGCAACAGCCAGGAGCCGGCAGGTGCCCAGAATGGGTGCACGACGTAGGCATCCTGGTTGACGGTGAACAGCGGCACGAGCTCCTCGTGCTGTCGCACTTCGACGATCGTCGCCGGCTCGCCGAACGGGGAGAGCGCATGCTGCAAGCCGGGCTGGTCGAGGGGCTCAGATGGGAAGCCAAACGCTGTCAACTGGCCTGCCAGATGCACCGCCATGTCTCCTGCGACTCGGCGCGTGTGATCTCCTTTGGCCGTCAAGCGTCCAAGCAAGACCACCTCGATGGTGCCGTCCGCCGGCGACGCCAGGAAGCGTAGCGCAAAGGCAGTGCCCCGCCACTTGCGCAGTCCAACGACGAATTGTGTCCATCGGCTCAGCACCTCGGCGATTCGCTCGTTGTCTGTGAGGCCCAGCAGCGTGTGGTCTGCGAGAAAGTCAGGCAGGTAGGGAATGCGATACCCAAAGAGGGTGTGGTACGTGTCGCTGCCGCGGTGCAAGAGGACCTGGACGTATGGCCTGGCCGACGCGGCGGTCACATCATCAGGGAAGGATTGAATCGACTTGGACATGATATGCTCCCGGTGCTATATCAGTCGCCGCCTGAACCCGTACTCGGGTGCAGGGGGCATCAGCCCCGCGTCGATGCCTACGGCATCCAGAGAAAGACGGACCGTTTCTTCCACTGCTTTTTCAAGCGCGATAATGTCATCCTGTTGGAACTCGTTCGGGGGCAGGCGCAACATCGCCAGCGGATCCTTGATTGTCAGAAACTTGTAAAACATGTGCAGGGCAACCAGGAGCAGTCCCAGCGAGTTCAGCGCCCATAACGGCCCGACACAGCAGCTCAGAAACCCGAATGCACTCCAGTCATAGCTTTCGTAACCGTACAGGCGCGCCAGGTCAACGCCTGTGGCGTTGAGGGGTGCAATCGCAGCAATGACCGCAGGGATGTAGCCGAGTTGAAAGAGCACGCTCGAGATCAGAAGGATGGCGCGCAGCGGGCTGATGGCGCCTCGGACGTAGGTTACCTGTGACACGTACAGGTCGTAGCCAAACCGGGCAATATACAGGGCCGCTGTCGCGATGCCCCGCTGGGCAAAGTAATAGGGCCTGCGCTCCACCACCACGCCCTGACCGAGGAGCGTTCGTGGGTGAATGTGAGCTCCGGGGATCTGGCGTTCGTTGAAGCGTTCCATGACTGCGTCGCGTAACCGCTCGGCACGATCCCCCAGGTTGTTGAGCAACCAGGAAACGTGCCGTCCTCGTTCCCCGAATCCTGCAAAGGGCCCCCAGATGTTGACGGCAGACATACCACCCGAGCCCAACTGCCCTATTGACCGGGCAGCCGCACCCACTGTCCGGGTGACCCTGGTGCCGGATGACGGTCGAGCCTCATCCGCCGCGCCTGTACCATTCCCCATCTCTGCTGTGGCGAGTGGGGCGCCACAGCTTTTACAGAAACGAAAGCCCGCTTCGTTTTCCGTACCGCATTGGCTGCATTGGTGCGTGTTCATCTCCTGCCCCCTTGTGAAACTGTGCTACAGCTCCCAGTGGCTTTGAACGAGTGACTCGCCGTCAAAGACAAGAGACACAGAGCCGATCTGGATCACATCCTCTTTTTCGAGTTTCCTTGCCCCGGGAATGCGTTGCCCATTCACCCAGGTCCCCCCTTCACTGCCCAGATCCTGGACAAAATAGCAGCGGCGTGCAGCACGAATAACAGCGTGTTCAGTGGCGACACCGGGCGCGGCGAGTTGCAGGTCGCTGCCGGGACCGCTGCCGACGAGGAGTTCTTTTCCAATGGGGATGGGGAAAAGAGATGTCGCGGCAGGCTCGGGCTCGTCTTGACCGGGCTCACGTGCCGCATCTCCTTTGCTACGAGGCCTGGCTGCCTGGATCGAGGTTCGCCACCGGTCCCATCTGTGGCCGAGCCTCTCGACGAGCCCTCTCTGATCCAGTCGGCATTGAGGGCAAAAGACGGCATCGGCAGGCATCTGGAATCGACAGCGGCGGCAAACTCGGAACCTCAGATCGTGGCCGCACCTGGGACAGTGGCGCGCATCTTCTGGGAATCTGAAACCACACTGCGGGCAGCGTGGGGGGCGCGCCTGATGCTTTTTCCACGCCTTGCGCGCGCCTATTGCCACCAGGCCCATTCCAATCAAGGCCGCGGCGCCAATGCCCACCGTTGGACCGTACACCGCCGCAAAATCGGCCAGCGAGCGAGGGCTGGCGATGATCGTTGCACTGGTCCAGCCGGATGCATCCATCCACGTCATCCGCCGCGTGCCCTCTCCCACACCGTCCCCTGAGACGATCTTGCGCCCTCTGACCTCGAGCGCCAGCGAGTGAAATTCCCATCCCCCATTTCGTTCCTGGGCAAAGTGCACCAGCGGCTCGCGGCCTGTCTGCTCTACTTCGAACATCGCCACATTGTTCAAGACGACAGTGGAGAGGAGGTCGAGCCCTGTGCCCTCCATCTCGATCACATAAGCCCCAGAGTCAAGACCTCGAGCCTCTCGCCACTGAGCTGTCACGTTGGCCAAGGCAGCTTGTGCCACCAGCTCGTTCAGCTCACGTTCGATCTCGGCCTTGTTATCGACCGCGAAGAGGCTTTCTGCCGGCAGACTTGGCTCCAAAATCGCTCGCCAGCGTTCTCCGCGGTAAAAGTCGAGCGTCAGATACGCGTCGGCGTCGGATAGAAGCGAGGATGGGAGCAGCGTGGCCTGTACCGGCCCGTAGGCATTGTCCCAGGACACCGTGTGGTTGTCGATCCACTCGCCGTTGGTGTCCATCACGGTGCCACCATGGAGCGTAATCTGTGATGACCGGTATTGCAAACCAATGCCCGATTTGTCTTGAAAGTGGATCCACTGCTGCCTGCCGTATTGATCGACCGAGATGGCAGCCTGCCCGCTGAAAACGAGCCAGGAGAGTACATCCAGCCCGTTGCCTTGCATCTGGATGGTATACACCTCGTGCTCCGCACTGGCCGCCTGGTGCCATTCAGCCGATACACCGTACACCTCGGCGGCCGCGCGCATCTCTTCCAGCTCGCCTGCAACTTGCGTCGCGGTTCCAGGCTGGCTCATCACGTCTGCAGGGATCGAGAAGGTCATGACCGCCTGCCAATCCTCATCCCGGTAAAAACTCACGGCAATGTCCGCATCTGCCTGGCTGAGGCTGGAGTGCTCCATCAGCGTGGCTTCGACCACGCCGTACGGATTGCGCCATTGCATGGTTCGATTGTCCAGCCGGGTACCATTCCCGTCGAGGATCTCGCCTGCGCGCAGCACCAGTTCCAGCGAGTCGAAGGTCGGCCCTGCGTTCGCGTTGTAACGAAACTGGACCAGAGATCGCCCGCCGTTGTTGTTGTCGATGGTAATTTCGGCCTCTCCCTGAAAGGCTGCACGCGATAGCGTGTCCAGCCCTGTTCCTTCCATCTCTACGCTATAGATCAAAAAGCCTTCGTCGACGTACTCAGTCAGGTGCGTATCGACACCCTGTGCCACAGCCCCAGCCACCAGGTCATTCAAGTACGACTCGATCTCTTCTTCTGTTACGCTCCGCTGAGACGGATCCACGGGGGTCGAAAAGTGAAGAACAGCGCGCCATTCTTCGTTGCGGTAAAAGTCGACTGCAACTGCAGCGTCTATTCCGTTGCAGCCAACGATGGCCCCCGCCAGCGTCGCCATCAACAGAATTGTCCAGGCTGTCGTGCGTCTGTTGGCCATCATCTTGGGCCTCCCATGTCGTGCACCGCAGGCGAAACAGTGGGGTTGTGTTAGGCTTTTTTGCCTCCGCAAGGGAGGATGCCTGGTCCCACGTTTGAAATGAACCAGATTGACAGCTTGGGGCATTATACCACTAGACGAAAAGCAACGCAAGCTGGCCAAGACCAGGCTGGGCACACCGCGCCATAGGGGCGAGGGAGATCGGTTTTCCGGCGCCTGCCCCGTAATATTTTGTATCCCGGATCATCTCATACAATGAGAACCTTCAGGAGGCACCAGCGTGCAGAGTTTGTCTATCGTCCTTCCGGCGTATAACGAAGAGGAAAACGCGGCAGCGGCGGTCAAAGAGGTGTCGGCGGTTGCCCAGGGTCTGGGCATCGACTATGAGATCATCCTGGTCAACGACGGCAGCGCCGACCGCACCGGCGAAATCGGGCGCGAGCTTGAACAGCGCATCCCTCGCTTTCGCCTGGTGGAGCACCATCCCAACCGTGGCTATGGCGGGGCCTTGAAAGCGGGGTTCGCGGCGGCGACGAAAGAGTGGATCGCCTTTACCCCCGCCGACAAGCAGTTCGTCTTTGGCGAGATCGAGCGGTTCCTGGTCCACGTCGACAAGGCCGACATCATCTGCGGCTACCGGGCCGATCGCCAGGACCCGGCGATGCGCAAGCTCAATGCCTTGGGCTGGAACTCGCTCGTGCGCCTCCTCTTTGGACGCCTGTGCCGCGACATCGATTGTGGCTTCAAGTTGTTCCGTCGCGAGGTGCTGGCCCATGTGTCGCTGGTGTCAAATGGGGCCATGATCGACACCGAGTTTCTCGCCGGGGCCAAAGCGCGCGGGTTTCGCATCGTCGAGGTGCCGGTGACCCACCTGCCGCGCACAGCCGGCGCTGCCACGGGCGCAAACCTGAAGGTCATTGCCCGCGCCTTCCGCGACCTGGCCCGCTTCCGGCTGCGGTTGAGCCGGGAACTGCGCAATCCGGAGGAATATGAGACTTTCCTTCCACCCCAGGCCGTCTAGGGAGCGACTCGGCCCGCGTGGAAATGGCATCGGGCCTTGGGGTTCGGCGGGAACCTTTTGACCTTTCGGCCTTTTACCCGGTGTGTTCGAGCATGGACGTCTGGAGCGGTCGGGTGACGTTATGGCTCCAGCAATCGCTCGAGCAGGCGCAGGCAGTTGTCCTTTGCGTCGGTCCCCACTTCAAGCACGGGCCCGACACATGACGGGCAGCCATGTTTGCAGCGACAGTTGGCCACCAGCTCACGCGCACCGCGCAGCAGCGTGTCGTGCAGCGCGTACAGCCCTTCGCTGAACCCCAGCCCGCCGGGCGCATGGTCGTAAATCGTAATGGTGGGCAGCCGCGTCACAGGCGATTTGACCTCGCTCACCACGCCCATGTCGCGTGGGTCGCACATCAGGTAGAGCGGGGCGATGTGCTGTACCGCGTAGGCCACCGCGCTGAGCGTGCCCATCACCATGCGATCCACCTCCACGCGCCGGTGGCACGACCGGCACAGCGTGACCAGATTCCCCAGGCGGTTCGCCTCCAGGTAGCGGTCGTTCTGGTCGCGCACGTAGCCAAAGGTGCGGAACGGCTCGACGTGGTGCACGTCGTGCGCGCGGTCGGGCCGCTCGGGTGCGCCGCAGTGCCGGCACCGGTAGCCGTCGCGTGCGCGCGCACGGTGGCGCTGGGCTTCCCAGTTTGGCCCGCGATCCTCGCGTGCCATGTTCAGCAGCCCTTCCTCCTCCAACGCTGCTGCCATGCCCGCCGTCACGTGGAACCAGTAGGCTGTCGTCTCCATCTCCTGCTCGGGCACCTGCTCCGGCGAGATGTCGCCCCAGCCCAGGATCTCGTGTGTGTAGAGCCGCACCTTCTTGTACGACGTGGCGTGTGACGTGATCAGCACCAGGCCGTGGGCCTTGCACGTCGTCACGCTTTCCTCTTCCTCGTACGTCTCGAGCACGTCCACCTTTACCGATGCGCTCGCCTGGGTGTAGTACCCCACGTCTGCCGGCTCCACGCGAGCGATGCGGGCTTCCCAGTCGAGCTCGCGCACGAGGTAGGCATCGCCGCCGTGGAGGTACACGGCGCCCTCGTGGATCATGAGTGGGGCGCTCTGCAGGTCGACCAGGCCAATGACCGTGCCTTCGCCCTCCGTCGCGCTGACGACGGCAAAGTTGTCCATCTCGGCCGTGCGCAGGCTCACCGCTTCGGCGGGGTACACCTGGTCGGTCCAGTGCCACCGTCCTCCACTCTGGCGCACCATGCCCTCTTTTTCGAGGAAGGTCAGCATCTCTTCTGTGTACGGAAAGCGACCAAAGGATTCGCCTGCCTCAAACGGCAGCTCAAAGGCGGCGCAGCGGATGTGGTTGGCGGCGATCACCAGGTTGTCGGGATTGAGCAGCGCCCTCTCGGGCGAGCGCTCAAAGAAATAGTCGGGGTGGGAGATGATGTATTGATCGAGCGGCGACGCGCCCGCGACCAGGATCGCCGCCGACGTATCGGCCCGGCGCCCTGCCCGCCCTGCCTGCTGCCACGTGCTGGCAATCGTGCCCGGATAGCCGGTCATGATGCACGCATCGAGGTGGCCGATGTTGATCCCCAGCTCGAGCGCGTTCGTCGCCACCACGGCCAACACCTCGCGTGCCCTCAGCCCGCGCTCGATCCGCCGCCGCTCCAGCGGCAGGTAGCCGCCTCGGTAACCCTGTACCTGCTCCACCCCCATGTCGTGGCCGGCCTCTGACCGCGCCACGGCGTCGCGCAGGTAGGTCAGCAGCACCTCCGTCGTCAGTCGCGCCCGGGCAAAGACGAT
>JAFGIA010000223.1 GCA_016929795.1 Anaerolineae bacterium | reverse complement strand
CAGCTCGATCAGGGCGGCCAGGCGCCCGTGGACAGACACGGATCCTGAAGTGGGCTTTGTGATGTTGGACAGTAGCTTGAGAGTCGTGGTCTTGCCAGAGCCGTTAGGACCGATAACGCCCAGGGCGTCGCCGGGCTCCACGCGAAAGCCCACGTCCTGCAGGGCCCAGATCGTCTGCCGCCAGCCGTTCTCATGGCTGTCTCTGGCCAGCAGAGCTGAGATCGTGCCTCGCAGCGTACCTAGCGACCCCAGACGGTAACGTTTGGAGACGTGTTGAAACTCGACCGTGCCTGGTAACTGAGACTCGGTCATATCAGATCCGCAAAAAGCGGCTCGACCCGCTTAAAAAACGCGTAGCCCAACACGAGCAACAGGCAGGATATGACCGTACTAGACAGCAGGGCCGTCATCTGCGGAGCCTCCCCCATCAATAGAGCGCGACGGTAACCGTCAATGATCCCGGCCATCGGATTCAAGAAATAGTAGGGCCGGAGAGACTTGGGCACCAGGTCGGTCGGGTAGATAATGGGCGTGGCGTACATCCAGATCTGGATCAGCAGCGGTACCACAAAACGCACGTCCCGAAAAAAGACGATCGTCGCCGAACCGAGCAGGGTCACACCCATCGTCAGCACGAGCTGGATCCCCAGCAAGGGGATGATCCACAAGGCGTGAGCGTCAGGCCTGACGCCGTACAAGATCAGCATCCCCACAAACACCACGGATGCCGCCGAAAAATCGACCAAGGCGGCCCCGATGCTGGCCAAAGGCAGCACCTCTCGGGGAAAGTAGATCTTGGTCACCAGGTTCATATTGTTGACCAAACTGGGAATGCCAAAGCTCAACGCCGTGGAGAAAAAGGTCCAGGGCACCAGGGCGCTGTAGGCGAAAATGGGATAGGGGATTCCCTGGGTATCGACGCGGACCATCAACGAAAAGATCAAGGTAAAGACAACGGTCAAAGCCAGCGGCTGCAGGATGGCCCAGGCCACGCCGAGCAGCGACTGCTTGTAACGCACCCGCACTTCCCGGGCAGCCCACAGCCACAACAGATCCCGGTATTGGCTCAAAGTGACCAGATGGCTCATGTATGCCCTTTCCTATTTCGTGATTGATTCCAGCCCTGGCTATCGGGGACGTATCCGCGTCCACGCGATCACCCCAACAACCACTGCCAGAGCCGCTACGACGGCAGGCAGCAGTGGATGGATGCCGGCCGGTGTAGCCTGGCTCGGAAGCATCTCAGCCGGGCTTGTCGATGCGACAGGCTCTGGCTCAGGAGTTGCGGGTGAGAAGGCAGTCTCAGCAGCCTGTACCGGCTGGGTGGGCAGAAGTGGGGCTGGCGGCGCAAGGGCGGGCTGTGGATCCAAACCGGACACGATGCCGCGGATGTGCCAGACCTCAGCTCCTTCAAGTCCTGTGTAAGTAATATGCAGCTCGTTCCCCAACCTTACGGTAGCAGCAGTATAGTGGATCTGTGGCACAGAAACCTCTACCGCTACCACCGGAGACCAGCCCGCCTCCTGCCAACGGGCATAATAAATGCCTACGACCTGGGTGGACTCGGTACGCATGTTGGCAATCAGGTGCATCTGCCCTGCGCCATCGACGACGGGCATCACGCGGCTGTTCATGCCCACCAACTCAGTGATAATGTGCTTGGGGACGCCCCAGGTGGCGCCGCCGTCCCTGGAAATGCAGTGGAAGCGCCCCTTTGAGCCCGTGTACGAACCGTCCACATAGATCAGATGCAGCTCGGACTCTCCGTTGGCCATGAGGTAGGGTGTGCTCGTCGAAAAGTCCTCAGGCTCGCGGGTGGCCAGTTGGACCGGGGCGGACCAGGCGTCCCCTCCATCCGTGCTGCGGGCATAGTAGACCCCATACCCGCCGCCAGTCACTTGATTCGTCTGCCAGACCACGTGGAGCCTGCCAGCGGCGTCGGCCACGATCTGGACCATGGAAGGAGGCTCCTCCGACGGGGCCAGGGGACCATACAGCCTGAGCGGAAGCCCCCAGCTCTCGCCGCCATCGGTCGAGCGAATGTAATTCAGCCCTTCCTCGTCGCCGGCCGCGGCATAGACGACGTGCAAGACACCCTGGGCATCGGCAGTGATATCGGCGCCCCACGGCGTAAAGTCGGCATTGGCAGTCAGCGCCAACGGCTCTGTCCAATGGTGAGCCGAATCGGCCTGCCACGATGGCGCGCTGGCATAGTACACAGCGGTGAAGGATTGCCACACAAGGTGCAGCCTGTTCTCGGCATCGATGGCGACCACCGGCCACTCAGCCCGGGATTCGCCAGGTACAAACAGGATGTCCAGGGGCGCAGACCACGAGATGCCATCCCAGCGCCTGTAGAGGATGCTGTTCCCGGTGTTGCCTCCGTAGTCGCCCGTCACCGGTCTGCCCCCCACCTCCTCACTCCAAAAGACATGGACCAGGCCATACTCGTCCGCCACGATCGCCGAGTGCCCGGAAACCTGGGGGCTGTCTGATAGGTTGGTATGCTGGGACCAAACGATGGGGCCCGACTGAGCAATAGCAGGGTACTCATCCCAGAACAACAGGCAGAGAAGCGTAGCAAGAAGGGCGCATATTCGCAATGGAACCGCAAGAGGAGGGCATGGATGGGTGATACGATTCACTGGATCCTGCTCCCGGTCAGCCGAATAGATAGCGATACAACTTGCGAATGGGCGATTTGGAGACTGCCGCCATGAACAGCAGGACTATGCCAACCGTCGCGGCCGTAAGTGTCATTTGAAATACCACTGGATATGCCAGCACCCTTGGCGCGAATTTCTGTGTGGCTCTGGCAAAGAATTCTAGCAGCGGAGGGTGCAAAAGGTATAGGCCATATGTCGCGACCCCCAGTCTATAAAAGAGCTTGGGAAACGGCATCACGATTGAGTCAAAAGCCACAAAAGAGAGGATAAGCATGATTGAATAGATGCTGGTGGACAGAGTACCGGGCCCAGCACCCCGCCGGATGCCGGTGGCGCGGAAAACCAACTCAGACTCGATCAGTACCAGTGCGGCCAGCGCAGCTAGGGCTACAAGCAGGCCCCATCTTACCTTGGCCAGCCCCTGTTTGATTTGCTGGAGATGGAATCCCGTGGCAATGCCCAGAGAAAATGGAACGGCATACATGGGGAACAACAGATCGGTCGCGTCATCCAAAGCCGGTATCCGCCATACGAAAAGGTTCCCGTAGCGTAGGGCGAGCGCCATCAGTTGCAGGAGGGCCGAGACGAGCAGAAACATGGCCGGCTTGGTCTTGGCAAAGGGAACCACCAGGGGGGCGAGCAGGTAGAGCTGGCAGATGAGCGGGATGTAAAAGTAGGCCGGGTGGGCTCCGCCGATGAAGAGTCTGACCAGGTAGTCAATGGGCTCGTAAATCTTGCCTTGAAAGGCGTCTCCGGCATAGATCATGGCCGACCAGATGAGGTAGGGGATGAGAAGAAACTTGAGCCTGACCAGCACGGTCTTGTAGCTCAAGGCAGACTGGCTGCCCCGCGCTGCATAAGCGACAAAAAAGCCCGAGACAAACAGAAAACTGGGAACGGCGAATGCACCCCAGCAATTCAGCGCCAGCACGACATAATAAGACAGGGTGCCTGCCGGGTCGTAGTTCGCGGGAGGCGCCGGGAGATAGCGGTCCACCCAGTAATACATGGCAATGAATGCCCAGCCGGCAGCGTGTGCCGAGACCACAGCCAGGATGCTGATACCGTTAAGAAAGAATAGGCGCCTGGTCATGACCTTCCCTGCTGTTGAATCTGGACATGGTTGGATTTTCCATCAGGAGACAAAGAGCCACTCTAGGTGCTTCCTGAAAGCTGCAAGGTCCCAGTTCTGTATTTCACAGCGGTGCAGTCGAAAGGGGTCGCTCCCACGCTCTACAAGCCCCTGCCTTGCGGTACAGGCCACGCGAAATCCCGCCTCCCGCACAGTCCGCACCGTTTGGTCGGAATAGTGTTCGGCCTGTCCAAAAGGGTATGCAAAAGTCAGCACAGGACGCTCGGTGATGGACTCCAGGCAGGAGCGACTGCCCAGGATCTCGGAACGCTGATCATCGACCGGCAGAGCAGCCAGGACAGGATGGGTGACGGTGTGAGCGCCCAACTCGATGAGGCCATCCTGCGCTAGGTGAACGAGTTCGGCGCTGGTCATGGGGCGGCAATCGGACGGGGCAGTTCTCTCCACGCCGGCCCACCTATACAGGTAGGAAAGTAGCTTCTCCCGTTCCTCATGGGTGGCCGTTCGAACCAACGGACGGACGGCATGGTATGCTTGCAGGCGCGCTTCCGGATCTCCAGTGACCCATTGGTATTCTTGACCGCCGAGAGGGAGGTGCAAGTAATTCGGCACATCTTCGGGTAGCAGCAGCACTCGATCCAGCTCGTCCCACCAAAAGTCATGAGGGTCATCGATGCTGCCGGTGGTGACAAATATCGTCGCCGGCACCCTTGCGGAGGCGAGTAACGGATACGCCTTTTCAAAGACACTCGCATGCCCATCGTCAAAGGTAATAACCACAGCCCGATGCGGTATTGGATGTCTCCCTAGAAGCTCAACCAAATCAAGGAGATGCATAGGATGGCAAGTCTCCTGGATATATTTCAGGTGTTGAGCAAAATTCCCCGGTGCCACCGCCGTCCCGCGCGGGTCGATGGGCACATCGGCGATGCGATGGTACATCAGAATGATCGCGACAGGTTTGAACTGCCTTTTGACGCGGCGTGGGACTTGTTTCACCCGCCCAAGCCCTCTCACTCTGCCTCCTGCCCGGAGCCCATGGTCACAATCCCCCTGATTTAGAGCTCGATCGCGAGGTAATCGATCAGGTTGTAGCCGCTGCCCCAGGGGTCGCCGCGCTCAAAGACACCCAGACCGGCATCGCTGGCTACAAGCAGGTAGTCGTCGGCCGCGGCAGGGATGGCAACCTCTGCCGACAGGAAATCGCACATGACGCAGTCCATGGCCACCGGATCGGTAGCGAAAAAGAGGCTGTTGGGCACCTGGTTGCCAAAGGTTTGCCACGGAGAGGGCGGCGCGGTGTTGTTGTCCTTGGCTGCAAACAGGCCATCACCTAGGATCAGGATCGTCTTGCCCAGGATGTGGGGGTTGCGATAGAGGTCGACCAGGACGCTATAGTCGCTGCGAAAATAGGGCCCGTTCAGACCCGCATAGTCGTGGAGTTCAGCAGGCTCATCGATGGTCCCCAGGTGGTTCTTGAATGACAAGGTGATGCCTGTTCCAGCGTGCGTCTTCATGATCGGCATGTCGATCAAATAGGTTGCCTCGATCAAGACATCGCTAACCTTGATGGGCGGTGGAAGCGGGATGCCAGGAGGCGGCGAGAAGGTGACATAGGCGTGGGGGTCGTTGCTGTTGAATGTAGCTGTTCCGTGACCACACGGCAGTCGGCCGTAATACTGTATGTCATCATATTCACTGCCTGCCACCAGACGGTAGGGGATCGCCCGCTTGGCATCATAGACCCACACGTCTGTCTCCAGTACGCCAATCTGCTTCAGCCCACGAACGATGCTATTTACTGGCTGGATCAAAGCGTCGATCTGACCGTCGGCATCATTGCATTGAAAAGCATTGTTGAGGTTGACCTTGATGGCGATACCCTGGCCTGGTTGATAGTTGGGCAGCAGCGCCTGCCAGGCATCCGCGACAGAGGCGGTCGCGGTCAGGGCCATCAGCCCCTGATCCACCATCTCGTGCATTACGTCTTGATTCACATAGTTCCAGAAGTCGGTTTGGCCATTCCAGGATGTAGCACTGCCACTGTGAACGCGGACTATGCGGGGTTCTGTGGGTGGAGACGAGTCAGTGGCTGTCGCCGTCGGCGTATGAGTGGCCGTGGGCGTAGGGGTGGCCGTCGCTGTAGATGTGGCCGTCGCTGTGGATGTGGCTGTCGCTGTAGGTGTATGCGTATCCGTAGCAGTCGCTGTGGGCGTGTGCACAGGCAACGCGCGGCGCAGAATGGGTAGGAATGCCCCCGACGGGTCTGCAGTTGACACGGCACCATCTGCGATTCCGGGCATTGCTCCGCTGGGCGTCAAGATACCTGTGATTTTGCACAGGGCCGTCCCCCCGGCTAGCGTTGCCAGGGCTTTCAGTAGATCCCTTCTCGAGATATGGCTAGCCATCGATCACCTCCCAGACTCACAGGCAGTGGGCCCGCACTATGCGGAACGTAGTGGGCATGGTAGCATGACCGAGCCGGCCTGTCAAGTATCGGGGTCTTGGGGTTTTGGAATGGAACCAGAAAACGTATCCAAAAACAATACTTGTCATTCTCTCTCATGCCCTATTGGGCGCACCTGTCGGTGCTCTTTATCGACCACGGCGTCGCCTATCCCTCCGGGCCAGCAACAATCTCGTTCCAACCAGAGCGCTGATGACGAGTAGGGCGCCACTGCCGGCTAGCACGATAGGGAACAAGAGGTCTGTATTTCCTTCGCCAGCCGGTGGGGCGGTGCTGAAGCTGGCCGTGGGCCTGGCGGCGGCCGTTGGCAAGGCAGTAGGCGTGGGCGTTGCCGTCGGCTGCGGGGTAAAGCCCGGTGCTGGCGTGACTGCTACGGTTGGCACCAGGCGCCCCGTGTGCCATAGATCTACCTGAACATCTTCCCCCGCTTCCGTCGTGCCACGAAAAATAACATCCATCTGACGCAGAGCGGGCACGATCGACGCGCCAATGCCCGATTCGACGGCAGCCATATCCAGCCGGAACGCATCCGGGCTGCTCCATTGGCTGCCGTTCCATGTGATGTGCTGGAGAGTGGCGACTCCCTCACCATCCTCGATGACTCCTACCAGGTGCAGCGCACCGTCGGCATCAGCCAGCAATCGAACCGGCGCCCCGACATTTCGAAATCCCGCAATGCGCTCGGGCCTCGTCCAACTCTGGCCTGCATCGGGCGATAGCGCGTGCCACCATGTGTTCTCACCATTCACCTCCTGCCACACCAGGTGAACTTGACCTACACCTGCGGCTACCACCTGTGGCCAACCGTACCGTCCCACGGCCACGTCGAGGGCCCCGGACCAGGTCTCTCCCTCATCCAGGGAGTGGGCATAGTAGATGCCCTCGGGCACATCGCTATCTAGGGGGGATGTTTTGACCCAGACAACGTGGAGAAAGCCGTAAGGATTCACGTCCAGGTACGGCTGGCCTGCCGCCACCCAGCCTGCCGCCCCCGCATCAAACACCTGGCGCGGCGGCATCCATCCTTGCCCGTCAGCCGAGTGCGTGTAGTAGATGCCCCGTCCTTCGTTCACCGCCACCGCATAGACCACCTGCAGGTCACCTGCGACGTCGACCACGATGTCCGGACTGGTTGCAAAGGTCCCTGCTTCTGAGAGCAACCGCGGTTCACTCCATGCTCCGGCGCGGAATGCCTCCTCGGCAAAGGCAGAACTGTAGAAAATTTCTCCGTCCTTACTGCTCCACACGGTATGCAGGCGGTCAGCCCCGGCGGCCAGATCCGGCTCCCAGACGCCACCTTCTGTCGACTGCAATACCTGGGCCGGGGTTGTCCACGCCTCGCCGTCCCAGCGTGCGTACATCAGGCCAGCAGCGGGCTTGTCGGCAGATAGGTCCCTATTCCACACGACGTGCACTTGTCCCTCTGTGTCGGCGGCCACCGCCGGCAGATCTCGCTGTGCCTCGCTCTGCGATATGTTTGCTGGTGTTGACCAGGCGGGCGGTGGGGCAAAGACGATATCTAGTCCGCCTATCCCGCTGGGAGTCGCCCACACGTCGCCATCTTGATCCACGCCCACGGTTACCAGCGCTTCATCGTCCCCCGGATCGCCCGTCTCCCTGTGCAGAGCGACCACAGCTGCTTGCAGACTACTCAAATAAACATCCCGCGAGAGATCGGGATCATCGACGCTGTATCCCACGCGGCTGGGTGTCGACCACCGGCCTGCGCCTTCTTCACCCTCTCCCGACGGTTCCTCCCAGACCGCCAGAGTCAGGTTGTCGGTCTTGCCCCCCGAAATCATAAGCACCCGGCCCTCACCGAGAGGCACAAACACCTCGTTCTCCGGGCACGACTCCAGCTCTTCCAGCGTTGGACGTGCCGCCACCCTGCTCTTGTCAAGCACCTCGCCCACAGATGCCTGGGCCAGACTGCATGGCCCGCCAATGTCTGTCCGCTCCCACAACAGCAGCGTCTCCCCGCCCGGAACGGCGATCAGCCGGCCACGGTGTGGACGTTCTTCGGAAGAATCAACCGTCACTGGCTCGCTCCACGTGGCACCGCCATCGTCCGAGTGCATCAGCAGCAGCCGGTCCTGCCCCGGGTCATCCCAGGTGACGTAAATGTCGTCTGCGTCATCTACTCCAAGGTGCACGTGAGATTCCTCGGGAGCGAGGAGCCTTAGGTAGCGCGACGAGTAAAGTGTTGCCGAATCTGTCCACGTGCCGCTCGCCTGATCCCATCGCCGGTAGTAGACGCCGGCAGGCACAGACAGACTGTCTGCGCTCTCCAGGTATGCCAGGTGCAGTGCACCCGCAGCATCCAGGGCTACCTCAAAGACCAGGGACCATGCGGACAGTAGAGAAGGTTCAGACCAAATAGTCGAGCCGGGTCTCAACTGGCTATACATCAGGGGGCCGGCAACCGTCCCTCCCTCATCGGCCTCTTGCGCTTCCGGTGTCGCCACCCAGAAAGCATGGACGCACCCGGTCAAGTCGGCCACAATTCGCGGCGTGGTCGTTGCTGGCAACGGGACGGTTCTGGGCTCCGACCAGAGCTCACGGCTGATCGAGATCTCTTGCGTGCCGCTGACCACAGTAGAAGGGATGACAACCGCATCCGCCATCATGAGCCCGTCGAGCTGATCCCACCAGAAGGCGAGCAGCGTGTCGCCTTGTACGGCGACGATCGCCGGATCTGAAGCTGTCCCGCTCCGTGATAGATTTACTGGCTGCGGTGGTTCTGTCTGGTTTTCCCCTGGCCTCGCGCTTCGGACAAACCCCTGCTCTAACGTCTCTGTGCTGTTGCTTGTAATCCAGACATCGCCAGTTTGATCGATGCCTGCCACGGCGAGCAATCTCCTGCCGGCTGCTTGATCTGCCACCGATGGCACCACGGCAATCGCGACCTGGCTCCAGGTGGCCGGCGCAGAACCGGTAGCATCGACGTCAAAGCGCTCTTGCCTGATCTCAGGCCATAGGCTTTCACCCCAGCGAGCTAGCATTAGGCTCTCGTCTGTGGCACTGGCAATCACGGCGCCACCAGCGGCATCTGTGGCTTGCCATGAGACCCTGTTGGGGTAGCGGGGAGCCGTCAGCATTCGATTGCCCTCTGGGTGCTCGTCGACAGCGTCTAGCGGGCGCGGTTCCTCCCACGTCGCGCCCCCATCATGTGAATAGGAAGCCAGAATGCCCTTCCCCTGCGGATCGTCCCAGGTGACGAACAGGCTGCCCTGTGTCCCTGCCGTGACACGCATGTGATCCTCTCCCATCGGGAGCAGTCGCAAGTAGCGTGACTGCACGATGGCTTGAGGGGTGCTCCAGGTCGTACCGCCATCCTGCGAAAAGCGGTGGTACAAGCCTGCAGGGGTCCCTTCAAGTTGCAAGGGGCGGATGAAGACCAGATGTAGAGTATCCGAGATGTCGATCGTGACGTCGAAATTGGCGGCAATGCCGACAACCGTGTCCGGATTCGACCAGGCGACGCTGCCAGGGGGTAAGCGGCTGTGCAGCACGGCGCTTGCCCCTGTCTCCTCGTCAGGCTCGGATAGCCAAAAAGCGTGAGCATGCCCGGTAGCATCTCCCTGAATGCGCGGCATCGCCTCGATGGGGATCCGGAGGGTCTCGGTTTGTGCTGCCGTCTCGACCGTTTCAACGACTGTGATCGGCGCAGGCTGGGGTGGAGACCAGGCCTGCTCGTTACTGGCATCGGCGGTGAGTGTCCCATCTGCAAACATTACGCCTTCGAACCGATCCCACCAAAATATGCGCAGCGCGCCGTCGGGCTGGGCGATGATGACCGGAGCCGAAGCAGCACCACTTTGGGACAGGTTTACCGGCGTACTCCACGTGTCGGGCGCTCCCTGAGCCACGATGTGAATTGGACGGGTTGCGGCCGCAGGAGCGAGGAACGCTGCGACAAGTAGCATCCGCGTGAGGAGCCGAGGCATTATACTGTTGTCCGTCCCTCGCGGAGTGGATAGTGGCCCCGAGAAGGTTCCGTCGACGACGCGGTAGCTGCCTGATGGGCGTGGCAGGCGTCGACGATCTTGAGTGCATCCTCAGGCTTCAGAGAGGTGGGATGGAATGCGTCGACGAAGCGGTGGTAGACGAGCTGAGCAGAGATAACGCCAATGAGTGCCATGCTGTCCATCTCACTCAACTGCTGACTATGCTGTGCCTTGGCCTTTAACTGCCGGACACCTTCTGGTTCAAATATACCGCTTCGTCGCAGGGCCGGCTCGGACAGCAGCTCCTCCACGTATTCGGGCGCTCCCGGACCAAAGAAACAGTGGTGAATGGGTGCTCGGTAGGGCTGCTTGGGACGCTGCCAGATCTCGGCTGGCACCAGTTTTCGTCCCAGTTGCTTGAGCAGCCACTTTTCGGTCAGGCCACGCAGCTTGACCCCGGGCGGAAGGTGGTTGCAGAACTCGACAACGCGGTAGTCAAGGAAGGGAAAGCGCCCCTCAACCGAATGCGCCATCAACATCCGGTCGCCTTGAGAGGAGAGTAGGTATTGCGACAGGAAAATACTCATCTCCAGATATTGGGCTTGGGCCAGGTAGGACCAACCATGGAACCGTGGGGGCAAGTCCGGCCGCTCGGTTCCGCCATTTCTGGCCGAGTCGAGCAGGAGACGCCGGATGCGTGCTGTATTCTTCCACCGGAGCTCGTGGGAGTAGTACGGTGAATCGGTATCGCCGAGCCCGCGCTTGAAGAAGGCGACCAGGTAGGCCTCGCTGCTACTCAACTCGGCGATGTAGGGGTATAGACGCCTCAGGAGCAGAGGGCGCATCTGCGACTCGGGGTTCCGGGCCCAGAAACGGCGCACCTGCATCTCTTTAAACACGTTGTAGCCTGCCAGGAT
>JAFGIA010000222.1 GCA_016929795.1 Anaerolineae bacterium | reverse complement strand
GTGGGCGTCCTTCACCTCCGACCGCTTGCCGAAAATGGCGTCGGCCTCGTCGAAAAAGAGGATGGCGTTGCTGCTCTGCGCCTCGCCGAAAATGCGCTCCAGGTTCTTTTCCGTCTCGCCGATGTATTTGCTGACCACCGTCGACAGGTCGATCTTGTACAGGTCGAGCCCCAGCTCGTTGGCCATCACCTCGGCGGCCATCGTCTTGCCCGTGCCCGGTTCGCCCGAAAAGAGCATGGTCACCCCTGCACTGGAGGCCAGCTTGCGCCCCACCCCCCACACTTCCAGCACCAGCGGCCGCTGGCGCACCGTGGCCACGATCTCGTGCAGCAGTTGGATCTGATCCATCGGCAGCACGATATCGTCCCACGTAAAGCGCGGCGTGATCTTGCGCGCCAGGCTCGACAGGCGCGGGTTCGAGTGGGCGCGCGCGGCCGCCAGCAGGTCATAGCTTTGCAGCGCCTCGCCCCGCTGCGCCGCCCCGTCGCGCGCCGACGCCACCGCGTCGCGGATCTGCCCGGTTGTCAGTGCGAACTGGCCAGCCAGGGCCATCACGTCCTGCGCGTCCACCGCCTCCCCGCCCAGGTAATGCTCCCACAGGGCCTCCCGTTGCCCGTAGGCCGGCGTTGGAAACTCCAGCCAGGCCAGGAGGCGGTCCCTGTCGATGCCCCCCGCCTGCCACCGCACCCGCCCCGCGACGACGAGCAGGTCGGGATAGGCGCATAGCTCGGCCAGGAGCGCGGACGGCGGGCTGCTGCCCACGACGGCTGCGCCGGGCGCCGATTCCGCCTGCTGGCTGCCCCCATCGACGAGACACACATCCCAGCCCGTCAGGTTAGGAATCGCCCCGGTCAAACGGGCGTCGCGCAGTGCCAGCTCCACCGCGTCGACCGGCGCCACTCCCTGGCTCACCACACCCGCGAGATCTATACTCAGCAACGGCCTGCCTGCCTGCCATGCCAGAAGCCGGGCGGCCGCGCGCTGCGCTGCGTTATCTACTCCGTAGAATACACAGAGAGGGCACTTTTGTTCCGTTGCACGCTCCAGCTCGGGCCAGATCTCACCTGCCAGCACGGCATCTGCCACGTCTGCCTCCGGCCGGGGCTCCCACATCACTGCATGCCCACGAAGGTCGGCGTGGGGTTGATAGGCACCCAGCAACCAGGTGACGAGTCCCGGATCCACGCCCAGTGCCTGGCCGAGCAGAGGAGTGGCTTCGGCAGTTGTATCCGGCAGGCGTGCCAGGAAACGGTGCTTGAAGAGGGGGGCGTCGTCGTGAAACCGTTGGAGCAGCGCCAGGCGGTGCTCCGGCTGGCCATTGCTCAACAGGTCGAGGACAAGGTTGACCGTAGGCCGCTTGCGCGTGACGTCGTCTTGCAGAAAAGCATAGATCCGCTCGTAGCGCAGATCGAGCGCGGGGGCCAGGCAGATCAGGAGTGTGTCGAGGTCGAACCGGTCGAGGCCAAAGGCGGTTGCCAGCGCTTCCAGGCGCGGCACCTGCCCGCGCTTCCTGGCAGACTCAGACAACGCCCGCACCTGCTCGCGCGCCGCCGCCTCGGCCCGGGCAAAGGCACTCTCCTCTTCTGGTGACAGCGCCACCGTCCGTCCCCAGCTCGCGCCAAAGGGCCGCGCCAGGAGCTGCGCCATCTCGCCCTCGGCCAAGTACAGTCCGCGAAACCCGTCGTGTGGATCCTGGCCCGCGCGCTGCCAACGGGCAACCTCCCGGCCGATCAGGATATCGATCCGAGACAGTTCCGCTTGAAAGTAGTGCAACGACACATCGGTATCGGTTACCACACGACCCTCGACAGACTAGGCCATCCACGATATCTTGATCGCATGCTGTGGGCGGCTCTGGCACAGCATAGCCCCTTTCCCCTCTGCCTGGATGCAAACAAAATCAACCCCGGCAGTCGGGACGACACACTTCCATTATACCGGATAAACCAACTCCTGGCAAGGGGTTAATCTCGCCAATATTCATCAAGAACGCCGGGCGGCCGTCATCCCGAGAATGGGTATGGTACTGCGGTACCGGCGTATCTGCTCAATAATCGGGGGGTGGGGTGCGTGCGTTGCCCGCACACACCCCAGCTTTCCCCCCTTTATTGAGGTGATACGCACCAGTTATAGAATAGCATAAAAGCGTGACGAAATCGTCACGAGGGATGAATGCACGGCCTGTTGTTGACGAAAGCCGGAGCCTGTGCTAAAATCACCACGCCCCTGGGGCAGTGAACGATGGAGGGCTGGATGTATGTGCGCCGCGACGTGCGCTCGATTGGAGATCCGCTTGTTGGGAACGTTCGAGGTCACCCTCGACGGCATTTCCCTGGCCGGATTTCGCTCTGCCAAGGCGCGTGCGCTGCTGGCCTACCTGGTTGTGGAGAGTGGCCGGCCGCACCGCCGCGCCGCGCTGGAGGCCCTGTTCTGGGGCCAGTACCCCGAGCGCTCCGCCCACCAGAGCCTGAGACAGACGCTGGTCAACCTCCGTGACCTGCTGGCGCCCCTGGCGCCACCTGCAGGCTGGGAGCGTGGAGCGAGTCGTGCAGCCGGCCTGACCATCACCCGTCACGAGGTCGGGTTTCACCTCGAGCCAGGGCAGGTGTGGGTAGATCTACACACCTTTGATCAGCTACTGGCGGCGGCTGACTCCCAGCACGCGGGGTCCGAACAACCCGATCTGGCAGGGTTCCTGGCCCAGGCCATGGCGCTCTATCGTGGGCCCTTCCTGGCCGGCCTGTCACTGCGCGACAGCCCCGCCTTCGAGGAGTGGCGCTTGCTCCACCAGGTGCAGCGCCACGATGCGGCCCTGGCGGCCCTGGAGCGGCTGGCCGCACACCACCTGGCAGCCGGGCACAGCGACCAGGCGGCCCAGGTTGCCCGCCGGCAGCTTGCCCTGGAGCCGTGGAGCGAGACGGCCAACCAGAGCCTGATGCTCGCCCTGGCGCTCGAGGGCCAGCGGGGGGCGGCGCTGCGGCAGTACGAAGAGTGCCGCCGGGTGCTGGCCGAGGAGCTGGGTGCCGAGCTCTCGCCCGAGACAGAAACCCTGGCCCGGCAGATCCGGGAGGGCAAGATGCCCGTGCCTGCCGGGAGCAAACAGGGGATAGAAACCGGCATTCCTGGCCCGCCCCCACGGCCACATCCGGTGCCCCCTCCATTTGTTGCCCGCCAGCAAGAACTGGCTCGCCTCGATCGATTCCTGGTCACGACACTTGCCGGTCACGGCCAGGTAGTATTCGTTGTGGGTGAAGCTGGCAGCGGCAAGACGGCGCTGCTGGCGCATTTTGCCCGCCGGGCCGTCGAACGCCACCACAAGCTGCTAGTGGCAGGGGGACAATCCAGCGCCTATGCAGGACTCGGCGACCCGCTCCTGCCCTTTCGGGAGATCGTGCACACCCTGTGTGGTGAGGCAGAGCCAGGCTGGGTGGGTGACGGCGCCCACGCCGAGCACACGCGCCGGCTGTGGGCCATCTTTCCGCACGTGGTCGAAGCCTTGCTCGACGCTGGCCCGGACCTGATCGGTCGCTTTGTCTCACCCACCCTGCTCGCCACGCGGGCAGAGACGCTGGCACTCCCCGGTGCCGCGTGGTATCGCCGGCTCGCCAGCCTGCTGGGCCAGTTGCCGCCCGGCGCCTCTGGTTCTCACGGCACAGACCTGGTGTCCCCGCCGCAGCAGATCACCCTATTCGAGCAATTGACGCGCGTGTTGTTTGCCCTGGCCCGGCAGCAACCACTACTGCTGCTGATCGACAACCTCCATTGGGCCGATGGCATGTCGCTGAGCCTCCTCTTTTACCTGGCCCAGCGGATCGCGAGCAGCCGCATCCTGATCGTCGCCACCTACAGCACCGGCGAGATCAGCCTGGACCCCGTGGGTGCAGATAGCCCCTTGCGCTCCCTGGTCCGCGAGTGCACCCGGCGCGAAGGGGATGTCACAGTCGATCTGGATCGGGTGGCCGGACGGCCCTTCGTCGATGCCCTGCTGGATCACCAACCGAACCACCTGGATGAGATCTTTCGCCAGACCCTCACCCGGCATACGGGAGGGCATGCCCTCTTTACCGTGGAACTGCTGCACGCCTTTCGAGAGCGGGGCGACCTGGTGCGTGACCAGGCCGGGTACTGGGTGGAGGGCCCCGCGTTGCGCTGGGAAGGCCTGCCACCTCGCGTCGAGGCGGTCATTGCCGAGCAGGTAGGCCGCCTGCCGGCCGAGTGGCGGCATGTGCTGGAGGCGGCCAGCGTGGAGGGCGAGTCGTTCAGCGCCGAGGTGGTAGCCCGCGCGCTTGACGTGGAGCCGGCCTGGGTACTCCAGGGGTTGAGCGGGCGCCTATCCCGCGAGCACCGGTTGGTCGAAGCCGTCGGCGTCCACTACCTCGGGGAGGGCGGTGAGCCCTTGTCACGCTACCGCTTTCGCCACGGCCTGTTTCAGGAACACCTCCATGATCACCTCGACGCAGTGCAGCGGGCACGGATGCACGGGGCGGTGGGCCGGGCGCTGGAAGAGCTGTGCGGCGGCGTCGAAGCGGCCCTGGCCCAGGTCAGCCCGCAGTTGGCGCGGCACTATGAGCAGGCCGGCAAGCCTGTCCAGGCCGCCACTTTTCTGCTGCTGGCCGGGCGCCAGGCGATGTTGCTCGCCGCCTACAGAGAGGCCGGCGCCCTCTTCCAGCACGGATTGGCCCTGCTGGCACAGGCACCCGCGTCGGGCGAGGGTGTCCGGCTGCGGCTCGAGCTCACACTCGCCCTCGACGTTTCACTCTGCCTGACCCACGGCTGGGGGGCACCGGAACGGCTGGAGGCGCTGGCGGCAGCGTACCGCCTGGCCCAGAGCCTGGGTGAGCCGGAGCGGGTCATGCGCGTGCTGTTGACCCTGATCGACGTCCAGGGCTGGCATGGACAGACCGAGCAGGCGTTGCAGCGCTCGGAGGAGCTGCTGCGCCGGGCCGAGCAGGTGCGGGACTCCTTCTACCTGGCCGCCGCTCACCTCGAGCTGGGCATGAGCCACCTCTACTTGGGCCGGTTCACTGCCAGCCGGGCACACCTGGAGCAGACGCTGGCCCTCGCACCGCAGCGGCAGCCGGCCCGGCCGCCCGCTGTGCCCGCCCTGCGCTACGAGTCACGTAGCGCCAGCCTGGCGTGGTTGGGGCTCGTCCTGGAGATGATGGGCTACGCCGACCAGGCCCTGGCCTGCCACCGGCAGGCACTGGCTGCGGCCGAGGAGCTGGTTGATCCGCTCACGGTCGTGCACCTGCTGATCACGGCCGGGATCGGCTTCCACGCGCTGCGTCGCGAGCCTGCCGGCGTGCAGGCCGCCGCCGAGCGGCTCCAGGCCGTGGCCGGGCAGCTTGCCAGTCGCCAACAACCGGATCTGACTACCCAGTTGACCCTATCGCACATGCAGGCCTGGATCACCTGCTACCTCGGATGGTCGCAGGCCATGCAGGGGGAAACGGACGCGGGCGTCCGGGCCATGCAGGCCGGCCTGGCCACACTCCCCGAGCAGGGCATCCACGCCTTCCGGCCGCACCTCTACTGCCTGTTAGCCGAGGCGCTCCTCCACGCCAGCCGGCCCCAGGCCGGCCTGGCAGCGCTGGACGAGCTCGGCCCCTGCCGCGGACTGCCGTACGAGGCCGAAGTCTACCGCCTGCGCGGCAAGCTGCTAGTGACGCGTTCCTCCCAGGCTTCCTCTCCGGCGTCACAGCAGGGGGACACGGACACGGCCGAAGCCTGCTTTGAACAGGCACTGGAAGCAGCCCGCCGCCAGGAGGCGCACCTGTTCGAGCTACGGGCGGCAGTCAGCTTGGCACGATGGTGGCAGTCACGGGGCCGGCGCATCGAGGCGCGCCAGCTCCTGGTCGACACCTATGGCTGGTTCACCGAGGGGTTCGACACGCCCGACCTGCGCGAGGCCCGTGCCCTGCTGCTGCAGTTGGCCTGAGGGCCTGGCCCCCCTGAGCGCCTCGTTACGACCCCGGATTATGTAGACTAAAAACCAAGCCCCCCTGCTCGCGCATACACCGAGATATGCTTGCCGCTCTCTGCCGTAAATGTCCCTTTCTCCCACGACGCCCAGCGATGCTTCAGGCTCAGCCCTGCCACGCGCGCCATCAGATCCAGTTCCGACGGCCAGGCGTAGCGCAGCCTGACCGGAAAGAGGCGAATGCCTGCCTGCGACAACTCGACGTGCTGGCTGGTCACCAACTGCGCCGCGGGATCGTGTAGGGTCACATCCAGGCGCACCTCGCCAGTGTCGACCTTGACCGCACGTACCGTCTGCCCGCCCTCAAAGCGGCACACGTCAGGGACGAACAGCTCGAGTACAAAGACTCCATCGTCTGTCAGATGCCGGGCCACACTCTGAAAGCAGCTCACCTGCTCTTCCTGCGTCAGCAAGCCATAGAACGTGTTAAAGACGACATAGACGAGATCAAAACGGGCCTCAATCTCGAACTGTGCAAAGCTGCCCCGCACCACCGGAATGCTGTCGCCGCCCGGCCTGGCGCGTAGCCGGGCGATCATCGCTTCGGATGCGTCGAGCCCGGTGACGTCGATCCCCCGTGCACAGAGCGGCAGCGCCACGCGCCCCGTGCCGATGCCCAGCTCCAGCGCCCGCCCTCCGCCCGCCAGCTCGTACAGCAGATCCACCATCGCTTCTTCGTAATCGGCATACCACTCGTCATAGACGGCGGCAATCCGCTCCCCATACGTGCGATCCTCGTACTCTTTCATCTCCTTCCTCCTGGTCCTCGTCGATTCCTGTTTGCCGGCTTGCCTGCTGCCGCCACCATCCCATCTTTCCGCTCAGGGCCCAAGCCCGTCGATCTACTTCCAGATATGCCCCTTTGGTACTCCCTTCTATGGTCCATCCGGCGTAACCACGATCACTTCAACCCCTGTATCTTGAGCTATCCGTTCGGCAAAACCGTGCAGGCGGTTCGGCTGGAACATTGTCAGCGCCGAGTCTATCCGTGGCGCACCCACCACCAGGGCGGTGGCGCCCACCTGGCGGAGATATCCTTCGATGGTTGGCAACACCGGCCCCAGGAGCACCTGGGTGCGAGCATCCACACCTTCCTGTTTGGCCCGGGCGCGCGCAATCCCCAGCAGCGCGCGGCCCAGCCAGCGCTGCTCGTTGTACACAGCAGCCGCCAGCTCTTTGTTCAGATCCCGCGCCAGGCTCGGGTCGAATACGCACAAAAAGTCGAGCCCATCGCCTTGTTCCTTGGCCAGAGAAATAGCATACTCCTGGGTGCGGCGGCCTGCCTCTCCACCACGTGTCGCGCACACAATCCGCCCCATGATTACGCCTCCCCCTCTGCCGCCTGATGATCGTGCGTTACGTTGTGGATCAACTCCAGGGCTTCCAACCGGTAGTCAATCTCTGTCGAAAGCTCCTCGTACGTCCTGTCTGACAGCAGGTCGCGCCGGAGAGCATCCCACAAAGCCCCGCGCTCGGCCTTGAGTGCTTCGCGGCGCGCCTGAAAGAGCATCTCGCCCTCCAGCTCGGCGTGCTCACGGAACAACACTTGCATCTCGCGCATCACCTGCGCCTGGTCCTGGTGGTAGCCATCTCTGAGCCCGATCCACATCTCATCCGGCAGCAGCCCTTCGCGATGCAGCAGCTCCAGGCGGCGCAGACCTGCCTGGGTGGCAAACAGCCGGCCAATACGCACCTCACGCTCCATCCGATGAGGTGAGCGCTCGGTCAGCCCCAACCGCTCGAGCAAATACTGAACCGTCGTCCCCTGCGCCAGCAGTGTAAATAACACAACACCAAACGTCATCGCCTGCAGCTCCTCGCGTCCCGGGATCGCTGCCGGCAGGCTGAGGGCAAGCGCCAGGCTGATTGCGCCACGCAGCCCACCCCAGAACAGGACATGCCGCCAACTGGTAGGGATGCGCGCCCCCTTGCCGAACAGGCGGGCCAGTGCCGACAGGCCATAGACCACGATCGCACGGCTGCCGATGACAGCCACCACGGCGACGACAATCGCACCCAGGTTGTCCCACAGGCGCGCCAGCTCGACATTCAGGCCGATGAGCAAAAAGACGATCGAGTTCGATAGGAACGCCAGGTACTCCCATAGATTAAAGATCATGATCTTGGTCGACGGTTGTGTTTGTGTCATGCCGACATTTCCGCACACGAGCCCGGCCACAACCACTGCCAGCACGCCGCTGACGTCAAAATACTCGGCCGCGAGATAGGCGCCAAACGCCAGGATCGTCGTCAGAGAGGCTTCAATCAAGCGATCGTCCAGGCGCACCAGGAGCTGAGCGGTGATCCAACCCAGCACCAACCCGACCCCCATGCCCCCCACCGACACGAAAAGAAAATCGTACACCCCCATCAGCGGGTCAAAGGCCCCTGTCAACACCGCCACCTGCGCGATGCGAAAGACGACGATCGCCGTGCCGTCGTTGAACAGGCTTTCGCCTTCCACTGTCACCGCCAACTGCCGCGGCACGCCGAGCGCACGAAAAAGAGAGACCACGGCCACAGGGTCCGTCGCGGCAATCAGGGCGCCAAACAACATCGCTGTGCCCACAGATAGGCCGGCCCCCAGCGCCGTCATGCCGCCGACGAGCAGCATCGTGAGGAGCACACCCGGCACAGCCAGGATCAGGATTGGAGCCAGGTTCTCACGCAGCTCCCTCAGATCGATGTGAAAAGCGGCCTCGAACAGGAGAGGCGGGACAAAGATGGCCAGGATCAGCTCTGGCGTCGCCTCAAACTTCCACGGGGTACCGATCGCGATCAACAGGCCCATCAACACCAGGCTGACAGTATACGGCAGGCGCCGGCGGCGGGCCACAATCGCCACCAGCGTTGCCACCAGCACAAGCGAGACGACAATCGTCTCCGAAGTCAAGAATTGGCTCACAAGGGACTCCTTCTTTTCTGCTACTTGCCCATTATAACGGCAGCGCGCGGCGCCTCAAAATTGCGGGAGCTGCCAAACCCCCACAGCGCTCTGCCGTCCACGCTCACGGCCCGCGTTCATGGTCACAGCTTCAGTTGCACATCCTCCCAAGAATCACCCTTCCAGGCTTTGACAGGCATCGCTCTTGATGCTATACTGCCACCCCGTACCGGCGTGCGTATGCCGGCCTATCTTCACCCGATACGAGGAGGTATGAGTAGATGACCGCTGAAAAACAGCAAGCACGTGGCAGGTGGCTGTTCGTCGTTGTCTCGCTGGCATTGATCGCGATTGCGGTCCTTGCCCTTCAAGGGCACGTGACAGCCGGCGCCGCCGAGCGTGGCGCTGCCGAGCGTGGCGCTGCCGAGCGTGGCGCTGCCGAGCGTGGCGCTGCCGAGCGTGGCGCTGCCGAGCGTGGCGCCGCGATCTCCCCCCTGGCTGCATCATCCCTGCCAGCACTCGCCCCTGGCGAGGCGCCCTATACCGCCGTCTCGACAACCACCCTGCCATACGTCGTGAGGAACCTATCCGTTGCGCGGCTGGTGATAGACAAGGTTGTCTTGCCTGTCTCGCTCATTGCCGGCCCAGGCCAGATCGTCACCTATACAGTCACAATCAGCAATGCAGGTGGCGGTGCGGGCACGCTCCTCTCGATTGTAGACACGCTGCCTGATGGGTTCCAGTTCGATTCGATGGTGCCCGGCGGCGACGTGACCACCCCACCCGACGCCATCACCGGCACGATGACCTGGGCCGGGTCGTGGAGCATGGCCCCCGGCGACGAGATCAGTCTCTCCTATCGTGTGACCGCCAGCGCAGTGCCAGGAGCGTACACGAACCAGGCGTACGTCACCGCAAGCGAGGCGCTCGTTCCCGCCGAACCCGCACAGGCCACAATCACAATCCAGCCCGCAGTCTTGTTGCAGGAGACCTTTAACACAGGGATCAACGCCTGGACTCCCTTCCTGAACCACCACCGCCTCGAGCCGGGCCAGTGGTACTATGGACCAACCGACGGCACCAACGGGAGCGGCGCACTGACACACGACTGCCACACGGGCACCCTGATCGCGTCCGATGGCCTCATGATGTACCTGCAGCCAGGCGCCGAGCAGTGGACAGACTATCGTGTGGAAGCCAACATGTACCTGACCGGCGGTATGAGCAAAGAAGGGGTGCCCCAGCCAGAGCAGGGTGACCCCATCGGCTTCTGGATCCGCGGCATGTATCAGGAAAGTGAACTCGAGTCGCAGTGGGTCAGCGGCTACTATGTTGTCATCGTCGGCCAATCCAACAGCGAGAACCACTATGTACGCATCGCCAAGATGCAGCAACCAGGCGACTGTGAGGCGTGCCTCAAACCGTACCGCATGTACAACTTTGACAACCCGATGGAAAAAGCCAGGTCGGAGAACATCCCGGGCCCGTTCGAGCACTATCGCTGGTACCACCTGGCTGTCGAGGTGCGTGGGGCCAACATCAAGGTCTTTTTGGACAACGACCTGGTGCTCGACTGGACCGACCCGTTGCTCCCCTTCCTGAACGGCACCATCGGATTCAAGACCCACGAGACCCAAATAGCCAGTTTCGACGATGTCACCGTCGTCCCACTCGAGTAACCAACGCCAGCCGACAGCAGGCAGCGAGTGGCTCGTTGGCCACTCGCTGCCTGCTGCTCCCTACCTGCCGCCTGCTGCCCGGAAATAGAGGTGCGTGTCGCCGATCGTCACCTCGTCGCCCTCGTGCAGCGCCTGCTGCTGCACGCGCTGGCCATTGACCAACACGCCGTTGGCACTACCAAGGTCCGAGATCACAAAAGCACCCTGTTGGAGGTCGATGCGCGCGTGGTAGCGCGATGCACGCGTATCGGGAATCGTTATATCATTGTCGTGTGACCGGCCGATCGTCGTCCCGGCCGGGGAGAGGGGATAGCGCCGCCCCCCCACCTCGATCCACGGACCCGCCACGGCCGCCGCCGGTGCCCGGCCAGGTGTCGCAGTCCTCGTTCCTGCTGCCTGGTAAGCCAGCTCTACGTCGCCCAGGCGCAGTTGATCGCCTGGCGCCAGCACAGCACTCGACACGCGCCGCTGGTTGACAAAGACACCGTTTGCACTATTCAGATCTTCGACCAGGCACTGGCTGCCGCGGCACACGATGCGCGCGTGACGGCGCGACACGAGCACGCTGTCGAGCACCATGTCGTTGTCAAAGGCCCGCCCCAAAGCCGTCGGGCCCGGTTTGAGGGGCACAGGAAGGCGCCCGGCGACCACGAGCACCCCATAGTCGTGCGCAGCACCGGCGCCAGTTGGGGGCCAGGCGCTCCCCGGTACCTCTGGGGTGGGGGGCGGCCATGTTGGAGTGGGCCCCGGCACCCCCGGGGCCGGCGGCTGCACATAACCGCCGATCCTGGGTAGCGCCGGCCGTCTCAGCGCCAGGACGAGCAGCGCGCCCCCGCTCACCGCCACCAGTGCGCCTAGCAGGCCCAGGGCGCCCAAGATCCAGAGTGACTCCTTGACAACCGCCGGCTTTTCCGGCGCCGGGATCTCGGGCGCCGGCACCCCCGGTGCTGCCTCCTCACCCGGCTCGACCACAATCGCTACAGCCGTGGGCACCGGCACCTGGGTCGGAACGAGGGCCAGCGTCGGCAGGGGCGTGGGGATCACCGGTACCTCTACACTGGCACTCGGCGGGTCGGGCAGGCGGAGGCGGCCATAGCCATAGGCGTTGTCGGGGCCTGCCGGGCCGAGGTCCAGGGCGTGGTTCTGCAAATATTGGCGCACCTGATCGACCGTATAATCGGGAAAGGCGCTCCACACAAGCGCGGCCGCCCCGGCCACGTGGGGGGTGGACGCCGAGGTACCGTCGAACACGTCAGGAGCATAGCTCGCGCTCGATACCCCTGCAGGGGCCGACATATCCGGCTTTAGCCGGCCATCGTTGCTCGGTCCCTGCGAGCTATAGGCGGCGAGGCTGTCGTCGCGATACTCCGTCGCGCCCACCGCCAGCGCACCCGCCGCATCCGCGGGGGAACAGAGGCTGTGCTCGGCCACAGGGAACTCGATTTCGGCATTGTGCACATATAGATCAAGGATGCCGGGCTGTGTGATCGCATGTCCCCGGATTTGAATCAAATAAGTGCCCTCAGGAATGCCATACAGCGCGATCACCTCGGCCGCGTACTGGCCCGGCGTACCATCCTGGATATCCTCTGCAGCGGCCATCAGCTCCCCGCTCTCGTCGAACAGGTAGAGGTCATAGTCCTCGCGCACGCTCTGCCAGTCGTTCCAGTTGAGCGCAATGGTCACATCCGGGCCGTAGGCATACAGGATCATCGCCTCTGTCGCGTCAGGGAACTCGTGCATCGCATCCCCATCACTATCCTCAAACTCGCCCCGGTAGTGCAGCATACCCGAGTTCCCCGCGGAATTCACCCACAACACGCCGCGGCGTACCACATCGTCGACCATTTCCGCGTCGGGCTCCGTGCCGTCCATCGGCCCCACCACGCCCGTCGTCGAGTTGCTGATGATGTGCACCCCCTGCGCCATCAGCCAATCTACCGCCTGCCCCATGCTCACTGTGCTGCCGTCATAGTAGGCAAAATACAACTCCGCCCCCGGCGCCATCTCGTGCACAATCTCGGCACACGCCGTCCCGTGTACCTCACCGCTCCCATCCGGCTCTGTCCCGTACACAAACGAGGCCGCAACCACCTGCTCGGGCAGATCGCTGCCCAGCAGGGCGCGGTAGCCGTCAAAACCGAGATCGAGCACGCCGACCCGGATCGACTCTCCCGTCCATCCGGCGGTATGCCACCGGTCGGCCCCCGTGAGCGACACCCCTTCCCCTGGCACCAGCAGCATCGCATCCGATCGCCGCATCGTTGGCAGCTCCAGCTTCACAATGTGTTCCATCTGCGTTAGCCGCTCAAAGAGCGCATCGATGCCTGTCTGCTGCGCAAGCTGCTCGATCAGAACCAGCGGAACCCCGATGTTGATCCGCTCCTTATAGCTGCCCTCGACTGTGATTCCAACACCACTCAGCTCCTCCACAACGGGTGCGACGTACTGCTCATTGTCCAGCACCAGCGTGATCCGCACCTCATTTCGGTCGTTGAGCAGGCCCCTCTGTGCTGCCAGATCCTTCGCCGCCTCCACCCCCCCACTTTCGTACGCCACCAGGAACTCTTTGTAGACCGAGCCAAGCGTGGGATCGGCAAAAAGATCGGCCAGCTCTGGATACTGCTGCGACAGATCCTCCAACGAGGGAGGTTTTTCGAGCACCAGATCGTCGCCGCCCGGGGGGCGCATCAGGATCAAGATGACGGACAGGATGGCGACGATCAGGCCCGCAGCCACCAGCACCACGAGCAGCTTCCGGCGGCCCAACAGCCGCTCCAGGAAAGAAGGCTCTACCTCGAGGGGCGAGGCCTCGTCCGCCGAGGCAGGCATGAGAGGCTGTGGCGTAGGCAGTTCTCTGAACTCGGGCTCTGTCATGGTCACATCTCCATCGATCTCAATTCCGCGCACACACGAGTGAGAACAGTATAACGCACCTCGGTGCAGTTTGTCAACTGCCACCCCTTGCCGTCAACCATGCGCCTTCCAACCCACTTGACAACCCATGGATTCCAGGTATAATAGCAATACCTTTGTATCATCTCAATAAAGGGGGGAGGTTGGGGTGTGTGCGGTGCCCGCACACACCCCAACCCCCGATTATTGAGCAGATACATACCTTTGTTCATCAAGCGCCGAACGTGGAATGTCGACCGTTATGTACAACATGTCGACAACCGTCTATGTAGGAGTTGCTGTCGTCGCTGCGATCCTGATCATCGTGGCGGTTATTGCTATTGGTCGGCGCAGGAAGAACAAGTGCACCATGTGCGGGCGTGCTATCCCGAAAGGAGCCAAGCACTGCCCATTCTGCGGCACACAAATGTTCGGCCAGGTGCCAGCCCCCACGGCCACGCCGCCTTTGATTCCCGCCGCCATCGACGCAGAGCTGACGGCGACCGAGGGCCCCCTGGCATCGCAGCGCTTCCGCATACCCGCTGCGGGCCTGACCATTGGCCGCAACAGCGACAACGATATCGTGCTCGCCGAAGAGATGATGGTCTCCCGCTACCACGGGGTCATCACCCTCGAAAACGGGCAATACGTCCTGTACGACCGCGATAGCGCCAACGGCATCTGGGTCAACGATCAGCGCATCTTTCGTCATGTCCTCGTCCCAGGCGACCGCATCCAGATCTGGCAGTCCTTTTTCGTTTTTGGCCAGGCAGGCTCCCCTCTGCCACCGCCACGCGTTGCCGAAACCCACGCCCCCCTGATGCACACCGTCGGCGAGTATTTCGAAGGGTACTACCTGGAGAATCTCGTCGGGCGTGGCGGCATGTCAGAAGTGTTCAAGGCACGTGATCCGGCCGGTCGCACCGTCGCGATCAAGATCCTTCAAGAGACCAACCCCTACCTTGTCACCAAATTCGTGCAGGAGGGAAACAAGATCGGCCCACTCTTGCGCGGGCATCCAAACATCGTCCACGTCGTCAAGTTCGACACGGCCTCCGATGGACGGCTCTATATGGTCATGGAGTTTGTCGACGCACCCTGCCTGCGCCGCCTCGTCCGGCACATGGCCGACGAGCAGCAGATTGTCAGCGTGGTCGGCCAGGTGTGTCGTGCCCTCGCCTTTGCACATGAGAATCAGATCGTCCATCGCGACATCAAACCGGAGAACGTCCTCGTCACTACTGCGGGCGATGTCAAGGTGCTCGACTTTGGCATTGCCAAGCTGACATCGGCCGCCACCGTCACCCGCGATCGTATCGTCGGCACGCCCGAGTACCTCTCGCCCGAACAGGCGCGCGGCGATCCGGTGCAGCCGGCAAGCGACGTCTACTCACTCGGCGTCGTCCTCTACGAGATGCTGACCGGCAGCGTGCCTTTTCGGCGGCCCCGAGTCGAGGATCCCTACAAAGCGGCGATGGAAGTGATCCGCCAGCACCTCAAAGAGCGGCCCGAGCCGATCCGCAAACGCAACCCCGGCGCGGCGGCATCGGATCGACTGGAGCGCGTGACGATGCGTGCGCTCGAAAAAGAAACCAAAAACCGCTTCAAGACAGCCCAGGAGATGGGCGAGGCGATGGGCTTTGATATGCACGTCGCCGTCCAACCCCTGCCTGCCCGGCCCGTGCAAGCCTCTCTCTACATCCAGCAAGGGCCGCGGCAAGGCCAGCGCATCCCCCTCAGCCAGAGCGCGTCGATCGGACGCCTCGATCTCAACCCCGACGATCTATCCATCTCGCGCACACACGCCAGGATCGTCTTTCGTGGAAATGGGTTCTGGCTCGAAGACATATCGCAAAACGGCACCTGGGTGGACAACCAGCGGGTCTATGGCGAGATTCCGCTCAAGTCAGGATGCTATATCATCATTTCGAACAATGTCCTTCGGCTAGAGACAGAGCACCGGAGAACGACAACGCAGCAAGAGGAGGCAAGAAATGTCAGGTGATCGAACCACACCCATGCCCCAGCCCGGCTGGTCGCAGCGTGGCAGAAACCAGGACGACCAGGAGACAATGTATGCCCATCAGGACAGCCCAACCCCGCCCACCCTGCCCATGGAGAGTCCCGGTCCCGCCAGGTGGGAGCAGGGGGCCGGACCAGCATTCAGGCCAGCTTCACCACCTGTTACCCCCCCGGTGCCGGGGATAGGCGGGATGCCGCGATACCAGGAGCCGGCCCCGGAAGGTGGGCAAACGGTCATTATGAGCCAACGCCCTGTGCCGGTATTCGCCTGGTTGGTACTGGTCGACGGCCCGGATCGAAACGCCGTCGGCACCGTCTATCCACTCCGCGCCGATACCACCACCGTAGGCCGCGTGCCGGGCAACGACATCGCACTCCGCGATCCCACCTGCTCGGCACAGCATGTGCGCATCCGCGCCGAGGTCCAGAAAGGCCAGGAGAAAGAAAAGAAAACGGACTTTGTCCTCTACGACCTGGGCAGCCGGAACGGCACCTTTGCCGGCGACCGCGCGTCCTACAAGGAGGATGCCAGCCGGCGCTACCGCCACGTGCTCCAGGATGGGGACTATTTGCTCATAGGAGAGACAACGCTCGCATTCAAGCGCCTGTAGCGAAAGAACGATCGCGGGCGACTGGAAGGAC
>JAFGIA010000221.1 GCA_016929795.1 Anaerolineae bacterium | reverse complement strand
GGAGGCAAGAATGCCACGAGCCAAAAGGACAGAACAAGAAATCAAGGAGATGCGGGGACGCATTCTCGATGCAACCCTCGAGTTGCTGCGGCAGGAAGGGCTGGAGGGGGTGAGCATCCGCGGAGCGAAGCAGCGCCTCTGTCTGCCGGACGAGCCGGAAATCTTGGCGACGCCGGCCGGCGTCGAGTTCGTCCGCACACCTGACGCGTGCTTTGACAATCTGCCCAACTGGCCGTACGAGGTCCGGTATGTGGAACTCGACGGCCTGCGCCAGGGATATGTCGAGGTCGGTCCGGCCGATGCCGAGGAGACGATCCTTTTGCTGCACGGTCAGCCGTCGTGGTCGTATCTCTACCGCAAGATGATCCCTGTGCTGGCGGCCGCGGGGCATCGCGTCATCGCAATGGACCACCTGGGCATGGGCCGCTCCGATAAGCCAATCGCCCCCGACTACTACACCTATCTGGGTCACGTCGACCGGCTGGAACGGTTCATCCAGGCGCTCGAACTGACGCACCTAACCCTCTTTGTGCAGGACTGGGGCAGTCTGATTGGCCTGCGCGTCGTCGGCACAAACCCGGATTGGTTCGACCGTGTGGTCGTCGGCAACGGCTTCCTGCCGGTCTTTGAGGCGGGCAGCACCCCGTTTGAGCTGCCCGCCGTGCCGCAGTTGACGCGCCGTGTTTTTTACCAGACGATCACGTCGATTCCGCCACAGCAGCCGGCGTTCTATGATGCCGAGGGCAACCTGCAAAACACGCGCGTCAGCAGTGCGTCGCCGGGCGCGTTTGGCGTCTGGATCGACTATGCGCGCAACGATAAACGGTTTGTAGCGTCGCAAATCGTCGAGGCGATGACCTACTTCCCGCTCTCAGACGCCGAGCGGGCGGCGTATGACGCGCCTTTCCCGTCGCGCCTTTACATGGGAGGACCCCGCGCCTTCCCCGGCCTGGTTAATCAACTGCCGGGCGTGACGCAGGCCGCCTGGGAGACGCTGGGGCGGTTTGAGAAGCCGTTCCTGACGATCTGGGGCGGCAACGACCCCGGCAATCTTGGCCGGCCGATGGTCCAGCAGGCGCTGCTGGATCACATACCCGGTACGGCCGGCTGGGACCACGTGCGCCTGCCAGAAGCCAGTCACTTTTTACAGGATGACCAGGGCGAGGAAATTGCCCGTCGTATCAACGAATTCATCGCGGCCACGGTCCAAGACGAATACTCAGAAACAGAGTAGCGGCTCCCTGCTCGATGGATGAAATCTAGGAGATTATCATGACCAAACGAAACATCATTGTCGGCGGGACAGTTGTTATCATCGCTGTTCTTGCCATCGGCCTGCTCTTTCTGCGGAGCAACGGCGTTGAAGGAGCGCTGCGCCGCACGATCATCAACAACCAGGACCAAGCCAGCGAAACGGCAGATGAACTGCAGCGCACCGACCGGATCACAATCGTTTTGGTCGGCACAGGCAGCCCGCTTGCGCAAGCGGGCCCCCAGACCTCTACAGCCGTTTTTGTCAATGGTCAATTCCTGTTGTTCGATGCCGGCAACAATACGCTGGACGTCATGAACAGCTTGAATTTTCCACTTGACGAATTGGATGCCGTTTTCATTACCCATTTTCACAACGATCATTACGCTGATCTGGGTGACGTGATGGAGTGGTCCTGGATCTGGGGCCGGCGCAAGATCCTGCCGGTGTATGGCCCCACCGGGATCACCCAAATCGTGGATGGCTTTCAAGCTGCTTATGAACTGGAAGAAAGCTATCGCACCGCCCACCATGGCGAGGAACTCATGCCGCCACAGTGGGCACCATCCGAGCCGATCGAATTCGAGCCCCCGACCGATGACTCGGCGATCGTGATCTACGAACGCGATGAAGTGACGGTCAAGGCGTTTCGGGTCAACCATGCCCCCGTCGAACCTTCCGTTGGCTACCGAATCGAATATGCGGGCAAGGTAATCGTTCTATCTGGCGATACCGTGCGCACCACTTCGCTGCTGCAACACAGCCGGAACGCTGACTTGCTCGTTGCAGAAGCGATGAACAAGAGGGTGGTGGAAACCATAGAAGACATCAATCGAGAACTTGGGTATGAGGACCAGGCTAGCCTTCTCTTCGACATCCGAGATTACCATATGGATGTCAGCGATGTCGGTGCATTGGCGCAAGAGGCGAACGTGCAGCATCTCGCGCTAAACCACCTGGCGCCAAAACCACAAGGCACATCGCAGGCGAATAGGCTTTTCCGAGACCCTGTGAGAGAGTCCTACACTGGAGAGATCTCTGTTGGTAAAGACGGCATGCAGATCGTTATCCCAGTTCCGTAAGATAGGATTGGAGAGATTATGAAGAGAAGAACTCTTGTCCTCATAGCGCTCGCCCTACTCCTGATCATTGCCATCGCCTTCATTGTGGTGCGACCAGGCGACCAATCCCGATCCTGCATGGAATTCTATGCCGAGATGGACAACCCTCCCGCTGCCGCACTCGAATGGTGCCAGGCTGGTGAGTACTTTGCCTGGGAATCCACCCTGCCAGTGAACGAAACCTTCGACGCGTTGCATATTTTCCATGTCTGCCAGGGCAACCCGGATAATCCGGCCATTCTGATGATCCACGGCTACCCGACCATGAGCTTTGATTATGCTGACCTGATGCAAGAACTTGGTGAAGAGTATTATGTTTGTGCGCTGGATACACCCGGCTATGGGTTTTCAGACAAGCCCAAGAACGGGTACGAGTATTCCATCTTTGACGATGCCCGTCTGGTGGATGAATACATTCGTCAAGTGATCGGTCTGGAGGAGTTTGCCCTTCTTACGCATGACAAAGGCGACAGCGTTGGCCTGGCCTTGCTGCAAATCTACCAGACGTATGACGAGAGACCATATACGATCGAGCACCACTTCATTACCAATGGCAACATCTACCTGCCCTTGGCGCAGCTGACGACCGGGCAAAAGGCGCTCCTGAGCCCAACCCTGGGTCGGTTAGTCTCATCCTTGGTGAGCGGGGATATGCTGGCTAGCGAATTAGCCGAGCAAGTCTTTGCCAGGCAACTACCCCAAAGCGAGATTGATGCGTATGCATCCATCTTTGACTATCAAGCCGGGAACAGTGTGCAACACGACATCATCAAGTACTTGAATGAGCGAACGGAAAATGAGATCGCCTGGCTAGAGACGCTGGAGAGGAGCGATGTCCCGGCGACCATCATTTGGGGTGAGTTGGATGCCGTTGCGCCGGTTGCCGTGCCCGATTACGTATGGGCGGAATACCTTCAAGACCGAGACGCTCCGGCAGCATATTGGCGCATCCCCTGTGCGGATCACTATCTTCAGGTGGATGAGCCAGAGTTGATTGCGGATATTCTGCGCGCAACACTCGTAGATGATCCGGTTCCCTCCAAGGTTGAGGGTACAGGTTGTCAGGCCGCAAAGATCCACTAGGCCCGGAAAACTGGATTGCCAAGAGGAAGCCATGAGAATTCTAAGAACAGATGAAGCCCGTTTCGAGAGCTTGCCGGATTATCCCTTCTCAGCGAATTACTTTGAACTCACCAATGGCTTGCGCCTTCACTATGTAGATGAGGGTCCGAGAACGAGGGATCCTATTCTGATGCTGCATGGAGAGCCGAGCTGGTCCTACCTGTATCGCAAGATGATTCCGATATTCACGCAGGCTGGTTTCCGGGCAGTTACGCCAGACTTGATTGGCTTTGGCAAGTCGGACAAACCGGCTTCGCGCCGGGACTATTCCTATCAAAACCATGTCGATTGGATGTCTGAATGGCTGCAAGAGATGGCCCTGAGCAATATCACGCTGGTCTGCCAGGATTGGGGCTCGTTGATCGGCCTTCGCCTGGTGGCTGCGCATCAAGGCTTGTTCGGCCGGGTTGTCTTGGCGAATGGTGGGTTGCCAACCGGCGATGGGGACCTACCAAAGGCTTTCAAGATCTGGCAGGCGTTTTCCAAGTTTTCCCCCATTCTCCCTGTCGGCCGCATCCTGCAAATGGGAACAGCAACCAAACTGAGCAAAGAAGTGCTGGCCGCTTATGATGCGCCTTTTCCAGGCGCTGCGTACAAAGCAGGCGCGCGCACCTTTCCCTCGTTGGTGCCAACCACACCCGACGATCCAGCTTCCCAGGCCAATCGAGACGCCTGGGAAGTGCTGAAGAGATGGGACAAACCCTTCCTGACTGCCTTCAGTGACGGCGATCCAATCACTCGTGGTGGAGACAGAGTCTTTCAAAGGCTAGTTCCCGGCGCGAAAGGTCAGCGCCATACCACTATTCAGGGCGGTGGGCATTTTCTGCAGGAGGACAAGGGCGAAACCTTGGCCGCGACGGTCTTGGCGTTCCTTGACCGGAACGCGGAGTGAATAGGTCATACTCTTGTGGTACGTTACATACTTGCCTCTGCCGGTCGGGGCACTGGCGGCGACAGGTAACGCCTAGGTCGAGCACAATCAAGCGTCCCTTTGAGATGCAAACCGAACCAATTTGACGTTCGGCGCAGCGTGTGTTGCACTCGTGATACTGGCATTGACTTGGATAAGGAAGGGTCTTTTGCGATGGCTCAAGTCTCAATAGATCGAGAGAAAATCGCTTCATTCCCTCGCACACCGTGGTCCACGCCGGGCACTATAACAGATTCCGCTCCTCGGCAATCGCCAGTGCCTCGTAGCGGCTGTGCACCCCCAGCTTCTGATAGATCGCGCTCAGGTGGTTGCGCACGGTGCCCGCCGACAGGTGCAGCGCCTGCGCGATCTGTGGATTGGGCAGGCCGCGCTGCGCCAGGCGCAGCACGTCGCGCTCGCGCTCGGTGAGCAGCTCCCTGTCCCCTGCCTGCTGCGCCGCCTCTGCTAGCGCCTCGTACGCCTGGGGACTGAGGTAGCGCCGCCCCGCCGCCAGGTCGCGCACGATCTGCTCGATGCACGACACATAGTCGTCGTCCTTCAGGATGTAGCCGCACACGCCCGCTGCCAATAGGTCACGAACGTACGCCGGCTCGATGTGCGCGCTCAGCAGGCAGATGCGCAGGTCGGGGTGCTGCGTCCGCAGCGCGCGCACAGCGCTCAACGCATCGAACTCGGGCTCGATCAATAGGTCGAGCAGCAGCACGTGCGGGCGCTCGCGCTGCACCAACGCAAACACCTCGCTCCCCCGCCGCGCCTCGGCCACCAGGCGGATGTCCGCCGTCCGGTCCAACAGCGCGCGCAGCGCGATCGCCACGTGTGGATGGTCGTCGACAACGGCAACACGGATCACGATTGGGTGTCCTTTCTCTCCGTGCAGCATTGTACCCCGGGTGGGGGGAAAAGTCAATGTTG
This sequence comes from Anaerolineae bacterium, assembly GCA_016929795.1. The sequence continues at coordinate 12,532 of JAFGIA010000221.1, read as the reverse complement.
GGTATTAGATATTGGTGGCAGCCCAATAGCTAATACCCAATATCCAATATCCACGATCCGTGACAGTTGTCACGGTCGGGAATGACAGCCGCCTATGGAAATGAACCGCGTTTTGTGATACAGTATGGTTGTCAGAGCGATTACAACGTCAGGAGGGATGAATGCTCCAGGGAGAAGATCTCGTGCTCGCGTATCAGGATGGCGACAGGGTGCGCAACGTCGTGGACGATGTGTCTGTCGCCATCGAGGATCACCAGTTCGTCGGCATCCTGGGGCCGTCTGGCTCGGGGAAGAGCTCGCTCCTCTACCTGCTGTGCGGGCTGCGCAAGCCGACGGCAGGCGAGGTGTACCTCGACGACCGGGCGTTTGGCAGGATGCCGGAGAAGGAGCGGGTGGCGCTGCGCCGGCACGAGTTCGGGTTCGTGTTCCAGCAGCACTTTTTGATCAACTATCTCACCGCACTGGAGAACGTGATGGTCGCCGCGCCGGTGCAGGACAGGGCGCACGCGGACCAGGCGCGGGCGCTGCTGGCCGACCTGGGGTTGGGTGAGAAGGCACACCGCTTTCCCTACGAACTGTCGGGCGGCGAGCGGCAGCGGGTGGCGATCGCCCGCGCCATGATCCACCGCCCACGCTTTATCTTTGCCGACGAGCCGACGGGCCTGCTCGACCGGCACACGGGCCTGCAGGTGATGACCTTGCTGCGCAGCTACCGCGACCAGGGCAGCCTGATCGCGGTCACCCACAACCCCGAGATCCTGGCAGAGGCCGACCTGGTACTGACGATCCGCGACGGGCGCATCGCCGCGGTGCAGGACCGGGTGGCGCGGGCGGCGGCAGGCCCGGCTCCGGCCGAGATCTCGCCACTGTTTGAAGGAGCGATGGTGCAATGAAGACCTTGATCGTCTACGACTCGCAACATGGGCACACGGAAAAAATCGCGTTCGCCATCGGCGAGGCCAGCGGCGCACGAGTGGAGCACGTCGGCAAGGTGGGACCCGTCGACCTCGCCGGGCTCGATCTCCTGATCGTCGGCTCGCCGACACACGGAGGCTGGTACACCGAGCCGCTCAAGGCACTGCTCGACGCGCTGCCGGGGTTGGAAGGGGGCAACGTGGCGGCGTTCGATACCCGAACCGCGACGATCTGGAACCGGATCTTGCCCTTTGGTTACGCAGCGCCCAGAATCGCCCAAAAGCTGGAAGCGAGTGGCGGCAAGCTCATCGCACCGCCGGAAGGCTTTGTCGTCGAGGGCATCAAGGGCCCGCTGAAGGACGGTGAGCTGGAGCGCGCCGCCCGCTGGGCGAAAGGACTTTTGAAGCGATGAATCCGTTATCCCCTTTGACCTACTATCGCCGCCACAAGCGGCAGGCGCTGCTGCTCGCCGGGCTCATCGCCCTGGCGGTGATGGGCGTCTATATGCTGCTCGGGCTGTTCCAGGAATCGTTTGTCACACCCGATTACACGGTTAGCCGCTACCTGAGCAAGTTCAGCGTGGTGCAGGCGGCAGCGGGAAGCGCACTCGATCCCACCGTTGCAGACGAGATCCGCGTGCGCCCCGGCGTGGCGCACGTGCTGCCGCAAAAGAATGTCGAAGTCGCCGTGCCCAATCTGGGCGGACTCGGCTTTTACTTTCGCCTGTTTGGCCTGCACGAAGCGGATGCCGGGACAGTGCTCGCGCGGAGCGGCGTGTCGCTGGTCGACGGCGAGCTGCCGCGGCCGGGCAGCCACGGCGTGGCGCTGTCGCGCGAGATCGCGGCGGGACTCGAGCTCGAGATCGGCGACACGTTCGACCGAACCGCGGACGACGGCAATGACTTTTTTGCACGGTTCACCAACATCGCCGAGCCGATGGAGGTAGTGGGCATCCTGTCCGGCGACGTCCGGCTGGGCATCGTGTCTTATGAATACCTCGACGGACATGCAAGCTATCTCGACACCGCGCGCGACGGGTTGCTGGTCATCACCCATCAGGGTCACGAGGAGACAGTGGACGACTATTTGCAGGCGCTGGCGCGGCCCGGCGTCGAGGTGCATACGGACAAGCTCCTCAAGGAAACGATCGCCGAGGGCCGGGCGACGCTGATGGCGCTCTTTGTACCCGGCATATTGCTGGTGACGGTCGCGGTCACGCTCGTCGTCGGCGCAATCAACCAGCTCGCGTTCATGCGCCGCTTGCCCGAGTTCGGCACGCTGCACGCCGTGGGGCGGAGCAGGGGCTGGCTGGCGCGCCGCCTGACGCTGGAAACTGCGGGGCTGACGGTTGCCGGCTGGGCTGTGGGCATTGCCGCGGCGCTGGGGGGCATGGCTGTCGTGAGCAACGCGGTCTATGCTCCGAAAGGGTTCCCCTTCGAGCCGTTTCTGGTGCCTGCGCTGCTGATCACGACGCCGGTCCCGATCGCGGTGATCGGATTCACCCTCTTGACCGCGCTGCGCGCCCTCGGGCGGTTGGATGCCGTAGCGATCGTCGAACGGGGAGAGCTGAGCCTGGAAAAGGCGGGCGCCGGACGCACGCAGCGCGCACTCACCAAGCGGCTGCCCCGCCCGCTGTCGGTGACGACCTTCTACCGGCGCCACACGGGCCGCGCCGCCACGCTCATCGCCGCCATGGCGCTGATGATCGTCGGCACGGCGCTGATCGTGTTCGTCTTTGACTCGGTGATGGACGGCGGGCAGCCGGCGATGAACGCCCTGCGGCGGGTGAGCCACGTGTCGCTGTTCGGTGTGCCGGCGGAAGAGGAAGCCGCGCGCATCGCCGCCCACCCGGCGGTGGAGCGCGTCGTGCCAGCCACCACCATCACGCCGCTGGCGCTCGTCGTGCCGCTGATCCGCGACGACTCGCCCCTCGAGACGTACGGGGTGACGGCGGATGACCTGGCCTACCTGGTGCAGCTTTACGGGTTGGAATTGGCGGAAGGACATTTGCCGCGGCCAGGTAGCCACGAGATCGTGATCCCGTGGACCGCCTCGAAAAACCGCGACCTGCGCGTGGGCGACGTAATCGGCGATCCGGCTCGCGCGATCTATTCCGACGCGCCGGCGTTGCCTGTGCCGCTGGTCGTATCGGGCATTTTTCGGCGGCCACAGGACCCGGCCGAGGACGTGTGGCTTAGTTTTACGTCAAGGGAAACCGTGGACGGCGACCCGGCGCTGTGGAACGCCGGAACGACGCTCCTCATCGTGCCTCAAGCCGGGCAAAAGGCGGCGCTCGACGACTGGCTGGACAACGAGATCGCGGACGACCAGCGGATGGTGCTCACCGCCGGGATGCAGCAAGAGTGGTTCGACGAAGCGATGACTACCGGGCTGTTCGCCATCTCGCTGATGGAGAGCATCATCGCCGTGGTCGCCGCGCTGGGGCTGGCGGGCCTGAACTATCTCTTTGTGACGCAGCGCCACGCCGAGTTTGGCGTGCTCAACGCGCTCGGTCAAAGCCGCCGGCAGTTGGTGCAGCGCGTCACGCGGGAGACGCTGTTCACCACCGGCGCCGCCTGGCTGCTCGGGCTGGCGGGATGCGCTGCCGTCCTGGCGGTCCTGCACTACCAGCAGTACGCGCCGCTCGGCCTGCGCCTCGACTTTTTCAACCTCACTCCGTGGCTCTACACCCTGCCGATCCCCGCCGCCGTGATTGCCGCCAGCGCTGCCACCGCCGCCTGGATGCTATCGAGGCTCGACCCGGTAGCGCTCATCGAGCGGAGGGACTGACATCGCGGACCATCTCCCACATCGGAAGGTGAACGACGGGGAGAACCACCTCTTTGATGACGTGAAATCCGAGGTGCTCGTACAGGCGCACATTGTCCTCGGTCTGAGTTTCGAGATAGATTGGAACCCGATCCCGCTCGCTCTTTTCAAACAGCGCGCGCAGCAGCCGGCCGCCAACCCCCTGCCCCTGGAACCTCGGATCGACGCCGATGACCAGGAGGTAGATGAACTCTTTGCCGCGCATCATCGCCTTCCGGTCGGCCTCGATGGGGCGAAAGATCGGCATCATCTTTTTCGCCGCGTCCATGCCCATCCTCATTCCAGGCCACATGGCGCCGCTGAGCAGCATGCGCCACGGCGTCATGTCGGCCACCGCGCCGGGTAGCCAGGCGGCGACCCCTTCCAGGGCCGGGGACGGCGCATACACCTCACCATACTTCAGACAGTAGCGGACAGGGGCCTCGAAGGCAGCCCGCCTCTGCTCCGGCTTGCCATCGCTCAGGACCGCTTTCCAGACGGGGTCGCGTTGAAAGGCATCGGCCAACACGACGGCGGCGCGAGGGGCGTCCTTTTTCTGCAACGGATACAGGCTATCCAGCTTTGTCGGCTTCACAAACAGTTGCTCCTTTTTCAGGTGGGTGAGATGATCTGTCACTCCCTTCCACCTGTACGCCGAACGCGCGCTACGGTTGCAAGTAGGAAAGTGTTCCCCCTCGTCCCTGCCCTGCTTGCCGCCGGGCGAGCCACGCCAACAGCGTCCCGGTGGCAACCATCATCGCCAGCGCCCCGGCCGCCCACGGGAACGCCGCACTCGCCATCTCGATCTCGCCAATGTTCACCGCAAAGTCGATCATTACCCCCACCGCGTGAAAGAAGGGCCAGATCACCAGCAGGTTGCGTGTCAAGCTGAATACCGACTGGTACATCAGGCCGACGCCCAGCAGCTTGACCGCGCCGAACAGCGGGTCTGGCTCCAGGGGAAGCTGCGTGCCCGTGTGCCACGCGACGTAGAGCGCCGACGTGAGCAGGATCGCCGGGAGCGTGCCGAACGCCTTTTCGAGGCGCAGGTGGATGAAACCGTAATACAGGAACAGCTCGAACAGGCCGCCCGCACCGGTCAGCACGACCAGCGCGCGCCCAGGTTGCCCTGGGTGGGCAGCGCCCAGATCTCCCTCAAAGATGAGGAGCGGCGTGAAGAGGGCGGCGAGCGCGAGGCCCACGATCAGACTGATGGCCCATCGCTCCCGGCGCAGCCCCAGGGCTGCCAGGTTCTGCCGCTCCACCAACAGCGTGTAGCCCCACGGAATCGCCACGCCGCACACGACATAAATGCCACCATAGTGGATCAGGCGTGCGGGCAGCGAGCCCGCCTCGAACAGCAGCAGCGAGGCGCTCAAAGCAAAGGCCAACGTGCCCGCACCCACCGCCGCCCACGTTCCACGCGCCGGCTGCCAACGAAACGCCAGGGCCTCCTTGCGGCGGACGGCGACGGCGACGCCCAGAAACACCAGCCCGATGAACAACTGCTCCATCATCGACCTCCCTTTCTCATCCTGGATCTTGCGAACACCAGAGATACGCCCACCACCCGGTGAGCAAGCCAAAGAGAATGAGCGCGAGTATCGCCTGGACGAGCCGCGTCCAGCGCAGCTCGTGACCGGCTACCGGCGGGCCCGGGTGCCGAGATCGCCTCGTCATCGCTCGCTCTCTTGGTCAAAACAGGCAAGCTCGGGGTGCTTTGCCGCCTCGTCATAGATCGGACCGCGAGCGATGAACCCGAGCGCCCTGCCACTCCCGCGCACCACCAGGAGCGGGTCACCTGGCTGTACACCTGTGGCCGCCGGCGCCACGATGCAGGCCGATTCGCCAATCCACCCCTTGCCGAGCATGCGTGATTCGAGGAGCAGCGCGCTACCGACCAGCAGCCGCGGATGGCTCAGGCCGAATCCTCCCGACCTGCGGCTGCCGGCGATGAACGTTACCTCGTCTCCGACCTGGAACCGGTACTCTTCCCACGCTTCCGGAGGGATCGTGATCCCCCCACCTGATCCCACGACCGTCCAGCCAAAGACCCACTTGCCCCCCTTGACGAGTTGCGGCATGGCTCACGCCTCCGTTGTCTTGAACCGCAGTGGCCTGCCGGTCAGCCTGCACGCGAGGGCGCGCACACCGACGACCGGCAGCATCTTCCACAGCTTTTGTTCAACAGGCTGCACCATCAGGTTCGAGGGCAGGCGCAGCATCGCCTCCCGCAGTCCGGGCAGCACCTGGTAGGGCGGCTCCTCGACCCGGGCACCGGCCTGCACAAGTACCGCCGTGCCCTCTTCCAGGCGCTTGCACGCCAGGCCAATCCTGTGCCATCCCGGCAGTCGCTGCCCGGGATCGACGATCGTGCCCGGCGCGGTTCCGTACGCCAGTGGACGGAACCGCAGGGTGACCGTGCCAAGCTGCAGTGCCCGCTCCCCCTCCTCGCCGCCCGGTGCTGCCACCGCGCGGCAGCCCGATTGGAGCACGGCCAGGTCCTCGGCCACTCTGCTCGACTCGATCTCGATCTCGGCCACCCGCCGCTTCGCCCCCGGCCGCACGGCGAAGCACAAGCCTGGTTCCAGTGCTAGCTCCTGCGGCTCCCGCCCGGGGATCTCGACCACCACGCGGCATATCCGGCCCGCGCCGTCCGGGTGCTGCCCGTGGGCCTGCTCCAGGAACTCGAGCGATACGTCGCCGCACATCACCTGCGCGACGCGCACCGCACCGTGCGGTAGCTCTAGCTCAAACCGCAGGAACGGCTTGAGACCCACCAGCTCATACACCGCCGCCAGCACGCCGTCCAGATCGTGGACGTTGCCGGCGATGCTGTCTACCACTACTGCAATGGCTTTGCCCTCTGGAACCCGTTTCATCTTTCACTCCCTTATGAAACCTCTAGTATATAACATGTAATATACAACATTGTATACATAGACAAAAAAACGCTCAGGGATAGACTCCTTGCTCGATCTTGGCCTGCAGATCCCGGGTCCACGCCAGTTCGGCACGGAAGTGGGCCAGTGAGTGGTCGAACACGGCGGCGGCAGCGGGCGGCACGCCTTCCTGAGACAACTGCTCGGCCCGGTGCTCCTCCAGGTGCTCGACAACCCCACGCAGTTGCGCGACACGCGCCCGCAAAAAGCTCTCGATCTCGGCCGGGTCGAGCGCATCCATGAACGCCAGACCGACGTCGATGGCATAGTAGTGGCGCTCGACCTCGCCCCACACCTCGCGCAGCAGGCACAGGAACTCTTCCCTGCCGGCATCGGTTATGCGGTACACGGTGCGCGACGGGCGTCTGCCCTCCTGCTCGGTCGCGATCTGCTCGACGAACCCCTCTTCTTCGAGCTTGCGCAGCGCAAAATAGATCGAGCCAAAGGCGATGTTGGTCCAGTCGCCCATGTGCTCTTCGATGATCTGCTTCAGCTCGTAGCCGTGCAGTGGCTGCTCGCGCAGCAGCCCCAGGATCACCAGCCGGGTTGACAAGCCATCTCCTTATCGGGTGTCCAGTTTATACAATCTTGTATATTATACCATGAGTAACATTGTTTGTCAATACTTATTATGTCAATTAGTCCCAACGTACCACGCAAATTGCCAGACCGGACAGAACGGCAAGCCCGTTCACCAGCGGAAGCACCGTCCCGTTGTAGCATTGGTCGATGATGGTGCCAAGTGACACGGGAAAGTAAAGATCGTCCCCTGCGTACCGCACCCTGCATCTACCTGGCACTGAGCCACTCTTCAAGTGCGTGGTTGTACGGGTCCGGGTTTTCCCAAAAGAGCAGGTGCCCCGCCCTGTCAACTACGACCAGGTCGCCCTGGCACACCGCCCCGGCGATGAGCTTGGCGTGAGATGGCGGCACGATCGGATCGCTGTCTCCCGTGAGCGCCAGCACGGGCGCCGTGATGCGCGGCAGCAGCGGGCTGATGTCGACGCCCGGCATGACGGTGAAATAGTCTGCCATCGCATCGAGGTCGAGCTGTTTGAAGTAGGGCAGGTAGCCGGCGATGCTCGCGTCGAGATGTGGATAGCTGTACAGCGCGCGTGGATTGGCAACGTACAGGCGCAGCATGGCCCGGTGCATGCCCGGCGAGCTGCGGTTGACTTGGTAGACCAGCTTGAACATACGCCGCCCTACCGCCCCGCACCGTACCATCGTCTGGTTCAAGCCCAACGCCCCGCCCCACCGACCGTGGGCAAAGCCGGCGATGCTGATCACCCAGTGCGCCAGGTCGGGCCGGTGCGCGGCAATGTCCAGGCAGGCGAATCCGCCGGTCGAGTGTCCCACCAGCGCCACCGGGCGCTCGCCCACCAGCTCGCAGATCGCCGCGATGAGCAGCCGGGCGATCGTCTCGGCCGTCAGCTCTTCCCGGCGAAAGCCGGCGGGAAAAGCCGCGGGATAGTGACCTGGCAGGCTCAACGAGTAGCACGGCCCGCGCGGGATGAGCAGCGATAGATCACGTAGGGAGAAGGAAGCGATGGACGACGTGATGCCGTGCACCAGGATGATCGGCGTGCCCGGCGTATCGGGATTGAAGGAAAGAGCGGCCAGCTTGTGGCCCTCGATCTGCATTTCGTGAAGCGTCATCGTTCGGTTATGCCTCCATGCCAGTGGATGGGCAGCTCTTCGCCCCTCACCTTGTTTGAGAACTTGGCCGCGCGCTAGCTCGCCCCGCTGGCACCACCACCGGCGGCGCCTGCCGCGGCGCCGCCCGCACCGCCATCGCCGGCCGAGCTGGTGGCACTGGTGGCGGCAAGCAGCGCCACCCAGGCGGCGCTGCCATCAGAGACCGCTTCGAACCACGCCGGGATGGGCACCTCGTCCTGTTTTTCAAAATGCTTGACCCACGCCTCCGCGTGCCCAAACGCTGCCGCGTATGGCAGGTAGGGCTCAAAGGCGGAGGGCGACGCCGGCGCCTCGTCCCGCGTCACGTCGCGCACGTGCCGGCTGAACGCCTGCCAACGCGCCGCCGCTTCCAACCCCTGCATTGAGAGCGTGTTGTGCAGCGCGCCGGCGATCAGCGCCACGACGCCGGCCACCAGCAGCCCTCCGGGCACCGCCATGGCAGGCCACAGGCCCGTCACCGCCCCGATCACCACCGCGGCGATAAACCCGACACCCGCCACCAGGCAAGCCACCCCACCACCGACCAGCAGCCGCTGGCGCACCCCCGCGCGATCCGGGTCGATCAGACCTGCCATCACCATCTCCCTCTGCAGCGGCTCGCGAAACCGGTCAGAGTGGCCCGTGTAGCGCCCGCCAAGCTCCGAGATGTCGAGCGAGCGCTCCTTGCCCTTTTTCGTCTCAAAGAGGGCCGCCAGCAGCCCCTGCTCGTGCGGCAAGAGGCCGGCCGGATCCTCCTCGAGCCGCAGCTCGAACGGCGGCCCCTGATACCACTTTTTCTCGCCTGGGAGCTCGACAAAGCGCACCACGCCTCGCCGGGCCAGGTCAAAGAGCGTCGCCAGGGCATTGTTCCAGCTCGACGGGTCGCCCACCAACGCCCCTGCAAAGGCCGGCGGCAGCTCGCCGGGCGGTTGGCTCCAGGTCGGCACCGTCGGGGCCTTTTCGTGTGGTGGGCGGCGGTGCCGGTAGAGGTAGAAGGCCACCACTACTACGCCCAAGGTCAGAACGCCCAATCCCAGCGCGATAAACAGGGGCGCTGCAGCGCGCGCACGCTCCTGCTGCGCCTACCACTCGGGTGGCACGGTGACCAGGCTGCCAGGCTCAAAGGGAATGCGGATGATGAGCAGATCCTCGACGTCGACGTCCCGCGCCTGAAAGACGACACGGCCTGGCGTGGTTTCAAGTCTCGCGTTGCCATACTCGACCGCCGGCTCCCCCGCCAGGCGGACGCCATCCGGGTAGATGACCGTCACCCGGCTCGCGTCGATCGGGTATTCGCGCTCCTCGGGCAGCGCCTGCCAGACGAGCCTGTCGACGCCAGAGATCTGTTCCACCGCCCCCTCTACACGATAGATGAGGGTGAACGTGTGCGTTTCGTCCGACGTCGGCGGCGGGTGCCACACCACCTCGATGGGTGTGCCACCCGAGATTCCCACCTGCCCGGCGTCGTCGCCACGGTCGAGCGTCGTCCCGTCGAGGGCGGCGGACACGACCTCGACTCGATCCACTTTTTCATCCGGTAGTTCACGAAAGACCTGCGTAAAGGGACCGCCAGTAAACTCGAACACAACCGTCTCGGTCACGAGCAGCGTGCCGTCCGGCCGGACATCCACCTCGACGTCAAAGCGCTGCGCTTTGTATTCCTTTTGGGCCAACGCGTTGGACGCAACAGGATATGCCGCGGCAAGCAGCAGCAAGGCTGCCAGTACAATGGCATAAAAACGCTTCATGTGCACCTCACACTTTATCTATCGTCTCTATCATTGCCAGCGCAAAACGGGCTGCACGCTCCATTCCGGATGGGACAATGTTCGCGGCGTTGTCGTCATAGCGGTGCCAGTTGGCCAGCCAGCCGTCCTCGCCCACCCCGGCGAGACAGATTGCGCGATGCCCTCGCCCGCGCAGCGTGCCCACTTCTTCAAAGATGACCATCTCCTGCCCGCCGACCGCCAGCTCGGGATACCGCCGGCTCGTCTCCTCTGCGACGGCCAGCGACTCCTCGTCGGGCGCGTAGCCGGTCAGGTAGGAGCCGCTGCTGTGTTTTGCGAGGTAGGCGATCTGCTCCGTGCCGACCATCTCGAAATCGATGAACCACGCATCCGCCAGATGCTCTCCGTACGCGTCGAGCAGGGCGTTCATTCCGACACAGCCCACCTCTTCCGCACCTGTAAAAGCGAGCCACACCTCGGTGTGTTGCAAGGGATGGCGGCTCAGGTGCGCGCCAAGGCCGAGCAGGCAGGCGACGGCGGTGGCGTTGTCGTTGGCGCCGTCGATGTAGCCGCCTCTCTCGTCCGCAAGCAACCCAACGATCGACACGCTGGCGGCCGCCAGGGTGGCGCGCTGCGCGTCACGTGCGCGGCCTGCCACGCCTGCCGCCTGCGCCAGCAGCGACAGGCCATTGGCCGCCGCCACGCCCAGCGCGAGTGTCATGTAGGGGACAAGCGCCCGCTTGAACGCGTCGTGAAACATGGAGCGATGCTTGTTGCTGTCGGTGTGCCCCACGAGGACAACACGGTGCCTCGGCTCCTCTGCCGGGGCGATGCGGGCAATCAGATTGGCCGATGGTCGCTTGGCGAATAGGGGCGCCAGCGGCTGGCGTCCGAGCCTGGCGAGCTGGTATAACTGGTAGCCACCGGCCAGCGCCGCGATTCCCCCGAGCAGCTTGCCGGCGCGGCCTGCCATGCCCACCGCGTTCCCTGTAAGCAAGAGAGCGGTAGGCACGCAGAAGGAATAGCCCCACGTGTCCCACGTCAAAAAGGGCTGCTCCTCCACGTCCGCGATCCCCATCTCGGTCAGCGCGCGGCGGATATAGTCGCGCGCCTGTGCTTCTTCCACGTGCCCCGCAGGGCGTGGGCCGATGTCGTCGGCCAGCGCGCGCACGTGGCGCATAAGGGCATCTGCCGCCAGGGTGTCTGTCATGGTGTCCTCCTATACGCTCAACGGATCAAGAGTGCGACGGGCAGCGCGTACACGGCAAGCGCCAGCACGCCTCCCAGGATGCCGCCGGCCCAGCCCCGATCCAGGGTGTGCCACGCGGTGATGACGAACAGAACGGCGATCCATACAATCGCGATCAACTGATAGATCGCCGGGAACCACGCGCCATCTCCGAGCAGCCAGCTCAACACAGCAGCCGGCTGCACCACCCCCACTAGCATCAGCAGCGCCAGCACCAGCTCGACGATCATGGTGGTGAAAAAGAAGGGGATGACGCTGGCAAAGGCGATGCGCGCAAAGGCCAGGCGGAAATCGAGCGACAGGCCGAGCGCGCGGCCGGCAAGGACCAGGGACCCCGCCGACAGTGCTGTGACGGCGAAAAAGAGTGGCCCCTGGTACCAGATCTGGACCGGATACTGCTCGTCCACCGTCAAAGGTAGCACCGAGGGGGCAGCGGCGGGGTAGCCGCGCGCGAGAAAGATGGCCAGGATGAGGGTGTACACGCCGATGATCAGCAGCAGGAGCACGAGCGCCTTTCGGAACGCAGCAGGGTCGTGCGCCATCTCACGCAGTGCCTTCCACGGACGCACCACGACACTGCCCAGCGTCGACCAAAAGCCTGGCGAGATGGGTGTTGTGTGCGCCTGGATCATTGTGACACGAGCCTCGGTTTCAACTGTGCGGCCCACGTACGAATGGCATCCCAGTCGCGGTAATCCTTCCCGTCCCGCGCCATGGCGCCCGTAATAAAGCGGATAAAGAAAGGCAGGCGCTTGAACTCTGCGGTGTCTGCGAGGACGGTGCCGGCAAAGACCGCCGTGTCCACCGGCTTGACGGCAGGGGCCGCCTCGATCAGGGTCTGGAGGTAGGTATCGGCCTGCGCGCGCTCTTGCTCCGTCTCGGCGGCGGGCGCCAGGCAGACGACGAAATAGGCTACCGGCATGTCCTTCAGCGCCGGGCCGTGGCGCTTGAGAAAGCGCGACGGCGCCCGCATCAGCTTGCCCATGTGCACGGAGGTGCCGACTACGACGGCCTGGTAGGGCGTGACGTCTTTGACTTTGTCGGCGGGGCGCACGTCGACGTCGACGCCGTCCCCGCGCAGCACCTCGCCCACGGCATCCGCCACGCTCCGCGTGGCCCCGGTCCACGTTCCATATACGACAGCGATCTTGGTCATGTTGCCTCCACGTTTGGTTGTTCCCTCGGCGCGTGCCGCGCAGCGCGAAAGGACGTTG
>JAFGIA010000220.1 GCA_016929795.1 Anaerolineae bacterium | reverse complement strand
GAGGTAGCATAGTCTGGCCGAATGCGCACGATTGGAAATCGTGTGAGGGTAAAACCTCCGCGGGTTCGAATCCCGCCCTCTCCGCCAGGTTCGGGCCGCGGCCTGGAGCGTCCAGGCGTTGCGGCCTTTTTTTTGGTTCATCCGTGCGTGTGCGCGCGTGCTGCCCTGATCAGCCGGCTGGCCAGCAAGCCGCCGAGCACTGCCAGGTCTTCGGTAGGCAGGTAGTGGCTTGCGCTGCCGTCAAAGAGCACGTTGCCACTGGCAGGGAACTCGTCGTCGGCGAGGTAGAGCACAGTAGCCATCCAGAGCCGGGGCAGTGGCCGGAAGGCGAACGAGGCATCGCCAAAGGTGAGCGGCTCGCCGCCTATTGCCTTTGCTGCTTGCTCGAACGCGTGGCGGTCGCTGCCAAATGTGCGCTCGATGCGACCGCTGGCTCTGCCGTGGAAAGCAGCTTCGTATCCCAGACCACCAGGCAGGGAACGAAAGGCCACCCAGTTGTCGGCCATCGGGCTGCCATCGGCGGTGAGCAGGTAGTGGAGGAGGATGAGGGTGGTCGTCACGTCGGCAGGTAGTGGTTCGCTTCCGCTTTTGTCTTGTGCACGCTGCACGCCGCCGGCAGGCCATGAGACGTGGTAGAGCGTGCCCAGGAAGGGAACCTGAAAAGTGCCGGTGCCGTCCGCGGTAGGATGGTAGTCGACGCCTGCTCGCGCTGCCGCCGCCGCCGGGTCGAGGTAGGGGAAGGCCTGATGGGCGTGCTCCAGGGCTGGGCCATACGTTTCTTCCGGCGATCGTGGCTGTAGATTCATTGTCGTCGCTCCTCCTGGGAGCGATTGTACCATTTTGTGTGCGGGCGGGCAAAGTGGCAGGCCAGCAATGCTGGCTGGTAGATTTGCGCGGCGATGTGTGTTGTGTTATAATGGCCTGTAGCTTAGCGGTCCGTTCATTGGAAAAAGTGGGCAACCCCCACTTTTTCTGCTATCAGAGAGTATTGCAAGGCTGGGGATGCCGGTCAGGGTTCGGGAGGCGGGGGGAACAGAAGGGCCAGGTGAGACGGTGCCTGGTGGATTGAGGGAGGAGTAGGCGGTTGAAAATGAGAAGTGATTTCATGTTGGCCATCAACCAGTTGTGTGCCGAGCGCAAGCTGTCACCAGATGTGGTTCTGGAGGCCGTGGAGGCAGCGCTTATTTCGGCTTACAAGCGCAACTATGGTGCTATGATGAACGTGGAGGTGCACATCGAGCCCGAGACAGGGGGGGTGAAGGTGTTTGCCGCCAAGGAGGTGGTCGACAAGGTTACCGATCCCAAGGTCGAGGTCTCGGTGGCCGATGCGCGCGAGGTCGAACCTGGCGCCGTGCTGGGCGATACCGTCATGATCGAGAGCACGCCGCGTGATTTTGGGCGCATTGCCGCCCAACTGGCCAAACAGGTCATTCTGCAGCGCATCCGTGAAGCAGAGCGAGACGCACTCTACAGCTCTTTTGCCGACAGCACCGGTGAGATCGCCCTGGGGACAGTGCAGAGCTATGACTATCACTCGGGTGACGTCGTCGTCAACCTTGATGGGGCAGAAGCCATCCTCCCCGAACGCGAGCAGGTTTCGACAGAACGCTATCGCCGCGGTTCGCGGATTCGTGCCTACGTGTTGGATGTGCGCAAGGGCAGCCGTGGCCCGCACATCACGCTGTCGCGGCGCAGCCCCTTGTTGCTACGCCGGCTGCTGGAGCTCGAAGTGCCCGAGATTTTCAACGGAGCTGTCGAGATCAAGGCGATTGCGCGCGAAGCAGGATCTCGCTCCAAGGTGGCGGTGCACGCTGTGCAGGAGGGGGTAGACCCTGTGGGTTCGTGCGTCGGCGTGCGCGGCGGACGCATACAGAACATTGTCAGCGAGCTGAACGGCGAAAAGATCGACGTCGTCCAGTGGAATACAGAGGTCGGCGTTTTTATCGCCAACAGCCTGAGCCCGGCCAAGGTGATGAACGTGCTGCTCGCCGATGATCCAGATGTCGGCAAGACGGCGACGGTGATTGTGCCCGACAGGCAGCTATCGCTCGCCATCGGCAAAGAAGGGCAGAATGCGCGCCTGGCGGCCAAGTTGACAGGCTGGCGGATCGATATCAAGAGTGCCACTGAGGCGGCGGAAGAGACACTGGGCCGGCTGGAAGACATCCACGTGCCGCAGGACCAGATGGACCTGCTGACGCTCGCAGAGTCACTGCTGCAAAAACAGGATGCAGATGGCTTTTCGACAGACCAGCGGCGCATCATTGCCGCGGCGGTCGAGCCGGATCTGCCCATCGATTGGCCGCCGAGCGAGCCAGTGGAAGCACGCCTGAAAGAAGAAGGCGAGCCCAGCGTTGGGGACACAGAGGTGCCCACGCCCGAGGCGATAGCCGAGCCAGTGATGGAAGGCAAGCCGGAGCTTGTGGCAGAGGCGCAGCCTGAGGAACAAAGGACGCCGACCCTCCCTGCGCTGGAGGCGGAGATCGATCAGGAGCCACCATTCGAGGGGGAGCCTGTTTCTGATTCGATCGGCTGGGTGCGCACCGAGCCGGAGGTTGACTACTACTCAGGCTGGGCTGACGGAGAGGAAGAGGAACCAGAGGATTTCGACATTGAGGCGGAATGGGTTCGCGACGAGCCGGAAGAGGAACCGGACTATAAGCGGGGCAAGAAGAAGAAAGGCAAGAGGCGCCCGCGCCGGGACTATTACGGCGAAGATGACCTGAACCTGGGGGGGGGCGGACGCCCACCACGGGGTGGCCGGCCGCGGACCCGGTAACGTGGAGGATCCTGTTGCCAGGCACTCGTAGAAAGCACGTGCCGCTGCGGACGTGCGTGGTGTGTGGTCAGAAACGGCCCAAGCGGGAGTTGATCCGCATCATCCACGCGCCGGATGGATCGCTGGCTATCGATCCAAAGGGCAAGCAGCCGGGACGCGGCGTCTACATATGCCGTGAGGAAGCATGCTGGCAC
This sequence comes from Anaerolineae bacterium, assembly GCA_016929795.1. Next base: position 8,586 of record JAFGIA010000220.1, on the reverse strand, counting down.
GTGGGGCTGAACGCACGCGTGCTGGCACGCGGCTTCAAAGCCCGGGTGGTGTCTGAAGATGTAACGGCGCTGCAAGCGTTGATCGCCGAGCGATTGTCTGAGGAAGAGATGACGGAAGCGTAGTCGCTCCAGGGGAGGTTATAGGATGGGACGTAGAGGGAATAAGGGGACACGTACAACGCAGCGCCCGGACCAGAGGTCCGAGGGATCCTCGGGACGCCGTCGGGCGTCGTCCGATCAGCCCGGGGGGGGCGCGAAGCGAGGGGCACCACACGGGGAGGCGGATACGAGTGCCCCACGGACGGCTGCGCCGCCGCCGATGCCGGTGATCATCGATTTGCCCGAGGCGATGACAGTGCGGGATCTGGCCCGATCTTTGCGGGTCAACCCGATCGACGTGATCAAAGAGTTGATGGCCAATGGGATTGTGGTGAGCATCAACCAGACCATCGACTATGAGACAGCCGAGATCGTGGCGGCCGAGCTCGGGTTCGAGACGAGGCCTGAGCAGTTGGCCCAGCCCGAGGCCGAAGAGGGCGAAGAGGAAGAAAAGGCATTTGGCACGCTGTGGCAAAAACTGGCCGATAGCGAAGACAAGTCGGCCCTCAAGCCGCGCCCGCCCGTGGTCACTGTGCTTGGCCACGTCGATCATGGCAAGACGACGCTTCTGGATGCGATCCGCCATACCAGCGTGGTTTCCGGCGAGTATGGTGGCATCACGCAGCACATCGGTGCGTACCAGGTGGAGCATGATGGGCGCAAGATCACCTTTCTCGATACGCCCGGACATGAGGCGTTTACGGCTATGCGTGCCAGAGGAGCACAGGTGACTGACCTGGCCGTGCTCGTGGTGGCTGCCGATGATGGGGTGATGCCTCAGACGCGTGAAGCGATCGCCCACGCACGCGCGGCTGGGGTGCCGATCCTGGTGGCATTGAACAAGATCGACAAGGCGTCGGCACACCCGGATCGGGTCAAGCAGCAGTTATCGGATGCGGGCTTGGTCGTCGAGGAGTGGGGTGGGGACGTGGTGGCGGTGCCCGTTTCTGCGCTGACGCACAGGGGGATCGAAGAACTGCTGGATAATATTCTCCTGGTCACCGAGCTGTCGATAGACCCCAAGAGCAACCCGGACCGGCCTGCTGTCGGCACCGTTGTCGAAGCGCAGCTCGATGCCAAGCGCGGGTCGACGGCTACGTTGCTGGTGCAGGGGGGCACACTGCAGGTGGGCGACGCCCTGGTTATCGGCCCGATTTCGGGACGGGTGCGCGCCATGTTCGACCATCGCGGAGAGCCGGTGCGCGCGGCGCCACCGGCTATGCCTGTCCTCGTGCTGGGGCTATCTGACGTGCCCAAAGCAGGAGACATCTTTCGCGTGGTCGAGAGCGAGCGCGAGGCACGAGATCTGGCAGAAGACACTGCCGAGCGCCAGCGGATTGCTCGCGCGCGCCCTGCACGCGCCCGTACTCTGTCGCTGGAAGAAGTCTTTTCTCGCTTTGAGGAGGGGGATGCGATTGAGCTGAACCTGATCCTGAAGGCCGACGTCCAGGGATCCCTGGAACCGATCGTCAACTCGATCGAGCGCCTGGGCGGCAAGGATCAAAAGGTCACGATCCTGCACCAGGGGATCGGGCAGATCTCAGAGTCAGACGTGATGCTCGCGGCAGCGTCTGATGCCGTGGTCATTGGATTTCACGTCGACGTCGACGAAGCGGCACGGCGGATGGCGGTGCAGGAAGGCGTCGATATCCGCCAGTACAACATCATCTACAAGCTCATCGACGATGTGGACCTGGCGCTGAAGGGGATGCTTGAGCCGGTCTACGAAAAAGTCGTCATTGGCCACGCCGACGTGCGCGCCGTGTTCACCATCCGCCGGCGCGGCAACGTGGCGGGCTGTTACGTCACGGATGGGGTGGTGACGCGCAACGCCAGCGCCCGCGTCCTGCGTGATGGAGAGGAACTGTTCGACGGCCACCTTAGCTCGCTCAAGCGCTTCCAGGAAGATGTGACTGAGGTGCGGTCTGGCTTTGAGTGCGGCATCGCGATGGCCGGGTTTGATGACTTTGAGGAAGGTGACACGTTCGAGTTCTATCGCGAGGAGCGGGTGGCGTAGAGCAGCGTGCGCCTTTTCAAAAGCTGGGTCGGATCTCGTGTCGCTAGGGAGATGAAATAGATCATGCCAACACGTCGACAACGGCAGGTGGCAGAGTTGGTGCACAGGGAGCTTGCCTTGCTCTTGCTGCGCGAGGTGCGCGACCCGCGCCTGGAGGGGGTGACGATCACCGAGGTGCGGGTCACGCCTGACTTGCTGCTGGCCCGCATCTTTTTCACATTACTTGACGACGACGCGCCGGGCCCGAGTACCACTCGGTCGGTCGCCGAGGCAAAATCGGCGCTGGAGCACGCCACTGGTTTTTTGCGCAGCCAGCTTGGCGCCCGGGTGCGATTGCGCTTGGTGCCAGATCTGGTTTTCATGCACGACACAAGTGCGGCGTATGGGCAGCACATCGACGCGCTGCTGGATCAGATCGCGGAAGAGGAAACGGCCCGCGACAGAGGAGGGCCTGACGACGAGCAAGCCCTGCGCGATGGGGTCTCGTCGGACGGTGAGGACGTTCAAGAGGACAGGTCCGCGTAAGATGGACCGGACGCTGCTCGAGACGATCGCGGAATGTATCGAGCCTGCCCGGCGAGTGCTCGTCGTGACGCATGTCGCGCCTGATGGTGACGCCATTGGGTCTCTGCTCGCTCTTGGCCGGTTGTTGGCGGCACAGGGCAAGGGGGCGACCCTCGTCTGCCAGGATCCTGTGCCCCAGGACCTGATGTTCTTACCGGGAAGTGAGCGGGTCGTCCAGAAGGCTGATGGCCCATACGACGTGATGATCAGCCTCGACTGCAGCGATAGGCAGCGCATGGGCGACCTGGTCGACAAGGCATCTGCGCCCGGCTCCGCACACGACCTGGCAGCCGTGCCGCTGATCAACATCGATCATCACGTGACCAATACGTTGTTCGGCACGGCCAACTGGGTCGACCCGAATAGTGTGGCCACTGCGCAGATGGTGCTGGCGCTGGCCGATGCCCTGGGGTGGGACGTGGATCCTGAAACGGCGACGTGCCTGCTCTGTGGATTGGTGACCGACACGCGCTCCTTTCGCACCATGAACGTGGACGAGGCGGCGATTGCCGCTGCGCTGCGGCTGATGCGTGCGGGGGCCCCGCTGCCGCAGGTGGCCCGCCAGTCCCTCGATCTCAGGCCGCTCGCCTCGGTGCGCCTGTGGGGCGATGCTGTGAACCACTTGCAGCTTGACGACGGCATCTTGTGGACCGCAGTGACGGTCGAGATGCGCCGGCGCTGGGGTGTCGACGATAAGGACGTGAGTGGGCTGGCCAACTCGCTATCAGGCGTGCGCGAAGCCCAGGTCATCATCGTCTTTACCGAACGCGAAAACGGAGAAGTGGATGTCAGCATGCGCTCGGCGCCGGATGTGGATGTAGCGCACGTGGCCTTGAGCCTGGACGGCGGCGGGCACCCGCAGGCCGCCGGGGCGACGTTGCAGGGCACGCTGCGCGAGGTCCAGGAACGAGTCCTGGCCAGAGTTCGCCTCAGCCTGGCCGAGCAAGCGTCGGATCCGAGTACCCCTCGGGCGACAGGCTGACCTCAACCGGGCGGTGCAGCAGCCGCCCCTGTGCAATCCAACAGGCTGGGCTCCCATGCCCGGCCACGGCGGCACCCTGGAAATGGAATAGTGATGGCTGATTGCGCCACCTGCCCCCAGCGGCAATGGTGGGTTGCGCCCCGGCGCGACGAGCCGCTGACAGGTATCTTGAACATAGACAAGCCGGCAGGCATCACCTCTCACGATGTCGTCGACGCGGTGCGCCGGATCGCCGGGCAGCGCAAGGTGGGACACGCCGGCACGCTCGACCCGATGGCTACCGGCGTCCTCCTGGTTTGCCTGGGCCAGGCGACGCGTGTCAGCGAGTACCTGATGGCGGGGCGCAAGCGCTATCGAGCCACCCTGGTATTTGGCAGCGAGACGGATACCTATGACGCCGACGGAGAGGTGATGCGGAGCGGCACCCGCACCGATTTCCGCCGAGAAGAGATCGAAGTGGCGCTGGCCGCCTTTCGTGGTCCAATCAAGCAGGTGCCCCCTGTCTACTCGGCGCTCAAGCGCGATGGGCGCCCTCTGCACCGGCTTGCGCGTGAGGGCAAAGCCCGGGGGGAACTCGCTGTGGTGCCTCATCCCCGGCCTGTCGAGATCGATGCCGTCGAGATCCTCGCCTGGACTGAGCCAGAGCTGATTCTCGAGATCACTTGCTCCCCTGGCACCTACATCCGCTCGCTGGCACACGATCTCGGACATGCGCTGAACAGCAGTGCCTACCTGGGCGCCCTGGTGCGTTTGCAAAGTGGACACTTTACCTTGCACGACGCGGTGAGCCTGGAGCGGCTGGAGGAGGCGTTTCGCCACGGCGAGGAGGGGCGCTACCTGCTGCCCATCGACGAGGCGGTGCTCGATTGGCCCGCATTGGTTCTGAACGATGAACAGACGCACCGCCTCGTGCAGGGTGGTGCGGTGCCCGGCGATCGACCCGGGGGGGAAGACGCAGCGCCCGGGCACGCTCGGACCCTGGCCCGCGCTTATAGCCTCGACGGTGAGTTTCTCGCCCTTGTCATCTACCAGCCAGATAGCGGAGAGTGGCAGCCCAAGAAGGTGTTTGCGACAGCCGATGGAAGTGATTGACGATCTGGCGTCAGGCGGGGGGTACCCGGCGCGGCGCCAGCGGGAAGAGACTATTCTGACGATTGGGGCCTTTGACGGGGTGCACCGCGGCCACCAGGCACTCATCGCGGGTGTGATCGAGCGGGCACGCGCCACGGGCCGGAAGGCTGCCTTGATGACGTTCCATCCCCACCCCGCAGTCATCCTGGCGCCGGCACGTGCGCCGAAATATCTGACGACGCCTGGTGAAAAGATTGCCCTGCTCGAGGCGCTGGGCCTCGACCTGGTTGTGCTACTGCCCTTCAATCACGAGGTGGCCAACATGACTGCCCGGGATTTTATGGAGAGGGTGGGCGAGCGCCTGGGGCTGCGTGAGCTGTGGGTGGGCGCCGACTTTGCTCTCGGACGTGGCCGGGAGGGTGACGTGAAGCGGCTGCGCGAGTTGGGCCAGGAGTTGGGTTACCGAGTGCACGTCGTGCCTCCAGTCGTCGAGGGTGGTGTACCGATCTCGAGCTCGCGCATCCGCTCCCTGATCCAACAGGGAGCGGTCGCTGAGGCCGCGCGCCTGCTTGGCCGCTACCCGAGCGTGTCGGGTGAGGTGGTGTCGGGTGCCCGGCGCGGCCGGCAGCTCGGCTTTCCGACCGCCAACCTGGAGGTGCGCGACGAGCGTGCGGTGCCGGCCAATGGCGTGTATGCGGTATTTGCGCTGCTGGGGACCACGCGCTATCCGGCTGTGGCCAACGTCGGCGTGCGGCCCAGCTTTGACGATGGGGAGCGGACGGTCGAGACCTATCTCTTTGACTTTGACCAGGATATCTATGGCTGCGACCTGGTCGTCGAGTTTGTCGCTCGCCTGCGCAAAGAGCGGCGCTTTGGTGCCATCGACGAGCTGATCGCCCAGATCGAGCGTGACAGCAGGCAGGCGCGCCAGGTGCTGGCGGCAGAGGGTGTGGATGTCAGCCGCGATGGGGGGGGGATGCCCTGTCCATTTCGCTATTACGAGATCGATCACACCGCCGACCGTGCCCTCCAGGTGTGGGGCAAGGACCTGCCCGACCTGTTCACCGGCGCGGCGCGAGGCATGTTCAGCTTGACGAGCAGCCTCCAAGATGGCGCGCCGGCGACCAGGTGGTATGACATCCACCTCGAGGCCCTGGACCGGGAGACGTTGCTCGTCGACTGGCTCAATGAGCTGCTCTACCTCTCCGAGGTGGAAGGCGTGATCTTTTCGGACTTGAGAATTTTGTGGCTGAATGATACGGCCCTGCAAGCGCGCGCTGGGGGCGTGCCGGGGCATCCCACCAAGGCCCACATCAAAGCCGCTACGTTTCACGACCTGGCCCTGGTGGAAGACGAGTTGGGATGGTCGACGGTGATTACGTTTGACGTGTAGAGAATTGGAAATGAGAAATGAGAGGCTCTGTGGGCAACCCCGTTCTAATCTCTAATTTCTCATTTTCTGGAAAGGGGGAGGGCGATGGTAACCAAGGCTGATTTGGTGCGGGTCAGTGAGTACGTGTGGGAAATTCCGCAGAGCTACCGTGCAGACATGAAGGTGCCGGCGCGGATCTATGCCAGTGAGGAGCTGCTGGACCAGGTGTTCCGCGACCAGAGCCTGGACCAGCTCGTAAATACCGCGGCATTGCCTGGGGTGGTCAAGCGCGTGTTGGTGATGCCTGATGCGCACCAGGGATACGGCCCGCCAATCGGTGGGGTGGTGGCCACGCGCTACCCTGACGGGGTCATCTCACCGGGGGCCGTGGGCTATGACATCAACTGCGGCGTGCGGCTCATGGCGTCGGACCTGGTGGCCGACGACGTGCGCGGTGAGGTGGATGCCCTGATCACGTCGCTGTTCAAGCACGTGCCGAGCGGTGTGGGCAAGGGGGGCGGCGCGCGCAGGGTGTCGGGGCGCGAGATGGATGAGGTGCTCGTCAAGGGTGCAGGCTGGGCGGTGAAGGCAGGCTATGGCCGGCCCGAGGACCTGGAACGGTTGGAGGAGGGGGGCGCGATGGACGGCGCCGACCCGTCGGCGGTCAGCGCCAGGGCAAAGGAGCGCGGCGGGCCGCAAATTGGCACACTCGGGTCGGGCAACCACTTTATCGAGATCCAGGAGGTGGACGAGATTTACGACGAGGCGGTGGCGCGCGCCTTTGGCCTGTTCCAGGGGCAGCTCACCGTCGAGATCCACTCGGGCTCGCGTGGCCTGGGCCACGAGGTGTGCAGCGACTATGTGAGAAGCCTGCAGGCCGCGGTGCAAAAGTACAAGATCGTGCTGCCCGACAGGCAGCTTGTGTGTGCGCCGCTCGATTCGCCGGAAGGCAGGCGCTACTATGGGGCGATGGTGTGTGCCGCCAACTATGCGTGGGCCAACAGGCAGGCGATGGCCGGCCTGGCGCGCCAGGCGTTCGAAGAAGTGCTGGCGCGCAGGACGAACAAGTTCGACCTGCACACCGTGTACGACGTGTGCCACAACATTGCCAAGATCGAGGAGCACGTGGTGGACGGCAAGCGGACCAAGCTGTGCGTGCACCGCAAGGGGGCGACCCGCGCGTTTGGGCCGGGACATCCGGCGGTGACCCCGGTGTACCGCGCCGTGGGGCAGCCGGTGCTGGTGCCCGGCGACATGGGCACGGCGTCGTACGTGCTGGTGGGCACGGCCGACGCGTTGGAAGAGTCGTTTGGCACCTCGGCGCACGGCGCCGGGCGCACGATGAGCCGGTCGGCGGCCAAGAAGCGGATCCATGGTGGCACGCTGCGTAAAGAGCTGGAGGAGCGCGGCATCGCCGTGCGCACCGACAGCCTGGCGGGGCTGGCCGAAGAGGCACCGGACGCGTACAAGGATATTCACGCCGTGATCGAGGTGGTGGACGGCGCCGGCCTGGCGCGCAAGGTGGCGCGCATGAGGCCGCTGGCGGTGATGAAGGGCTAGCGCATTTGCGGATTGAGGGCAGGCTGGCCGAGGCGGTGGGAGAGGGGTACCGGGCTGTGGTCGTATTCGTCGTGCAGCGCGACGACGCGCGCGGCCTGCGGCCGCAGGATGAGACCGATCCCGAGTTTGGCCAGGCGCTGCGCGAGGCGGCCGCCCGTGGCGTCGAGATCTATGCCTATGGCTGCCGGGTGGAGCCGGGTCGGGTCGAGATCGTGCGCCCGCTGCCGGTGTACCTGGATCGCCCAGGGGGAGTTTGACGGCTGGCGGCAAAAGCTGGCGCTCGCGCAAAGCACTGGGGAACAGAATCCGCATTCAGCCTCAGGCCAGAGGCATGGATTGAGATTTTCGGCTTGCCCCCCGGCGTTCGTAGATCAGGCCCCAGATGGCCAGGAGCAGGGCCAGGGTGAGCAGGACGACGGCCACGCGAAAGGTGTCGTTCAGGGCTGCCACCTGGATGGCGGCCGCGGCCTCGGTGGCCTGGGCCAGGCTGTGCCCGCCCAGGTGAAAGGCGACGCGCCCGGCCCAGATGGCGCTCATGACGGCGATGCCCGTCGTCTGCCCCAGGGTGCGGGTGACCGACAGCAGCCCCGAGGCGACCCCCAGCCGGCTGCGGGGCACCGCGCCCATGACGGCGCTGTTGTTGGGTGACTGGAAGAGGCCAATGCCCATGCCCACGGGCACGAAGCGGAGGAGATAGCCGAGTAGGGGCGTGTCGACCTTCAGGGTGCTGACCGCCGAAAAACCGATCACCAGCGCGACCAGCCCCACCACGGTCATGGGCCGGGTGCCGATCCGGTCGGAGAGCATGCCCGACAGGGGAGCGGTGATGCCCACGACGATGGGCACCACGGCCAGCATCAAGCCCACGACCTGCGGCGTATAGCCCAACACATACTGCAAGTAGAAGGGCATGAGGATGGT
>JAFGIA010000219.1 GCA_016929795.1 Anaerolineae bacterium | reverse complement strand
GATTGGCCTGGTCGGCGTCGAGGCGGACAGCATGTACCTGAAGGCGCGCGACGACGTGGCGCAGGCGCTTGAATTGCAGGCTGGCGGGACGCCGGCGAGCCGCAAGGACGCGGTGAACAAGCTGGTGGCGGCGCGGACGGCGGCGCGGGATGAAGCGCTGGCGGCGTTTCGGGCGCGCGTGGGGGGCAGCGCCGACATGCAGGGGCTGCTGAGCGAGTTTTCGGCGTGCATCCGGTGCCACAACTGCATGATCAACTGCCCGATCTGCTACTGCCGGGAGTGCATTTTCCGGACGCCGACGTTCGAGCACGAGTCGCAGTTGTATTACCAGTGGGCGGAGCGGAAGGGGATGGTGCGGATGCTGCCCGATACGCTGCTGTTCCACCTGACGCGGATGAACCACATGGCGACGAGCTGCGTGGGGTGTGGGGTGTGCAGCGACGTGTGCCCGGTAGAGATCCCGGTGGCGACGGCGTTCCGGGCGGTAGCAGAGCGGGCGCAGGCGATCTTTGACTATCACCCGGGCCGGAGCCTGGACGAGGCGGCACCGGTGCAGGAATTCAGGGAAGATGAATTGACGGCGATGGGGAAGAGGCAATAGTGGAAGATTGTAAGATTGGAAGGCTGGAAGGCTGGCCAGTCCAATCTTCCAATCTTCCGGCCTTCCAATCTTCCAGTTCCCGGAGGGGGATGGTATGAACCAAGAGACGAACCAACCCGCCGCCCTGATCATTGGCGCCGGGATCGCGGGCATGCAAGCCGCGCTCGACATCGCCGATGCGGGGTTCAAGGTGTACCTGGTGGAACGGGAGCCGAGCATCGGCGGGCATATGGCGCAGTTGGACAAGACGTTTCCGACATTGGACTGCTCGTCGTGTATCATGACACCCAAGATGGTCGATGTGGCGCGTCACCCCAATATCGAGTTGTTGACCTGGTCCGAGGTGGAGTGGGTACAGGGGGAGGCGGGGAATTTTCGGGCAAGGATCCGGAAAAAGGCGCGCAGTGTCGACGCAGACAAGTGCACCGGCTGCGGGCTGTGCACCGAAGCGTGCATCATCCGCAATGAAGCCTATCTGCCTCTGAAACCAGCCTGGGAGGTCGAGTCATGATCGAGACGGCTGCACTAGAAGGCATCCTGGCCCGGCACGGGCGCGACCCGGCCAACATCATTGCCATTTTGCAGGATATTCAAGCGCTGGTGAACTGGCTGCCGGAAGAAGACTTGCGCTACGTCTGTTCCAGGCTAGAGATCCCGCCGTCAAAGATGATGGCCCTGGCGACTTTTTACCGGTCCTTCAGCCTGAAGCCGCGAGGCAAGCACATTGTGCAGGCATGCCTGGGGACAGCGTGCCACGTGCGGGGTGCGGAACGGATCCTGGGTGCCATCGAGCGCGAGTTGGGTATCGCGGGTGGTGAAACCGACGAGGATCTGCAATGGACGCTGGAGACGGTGGGCTGTCTGGGGGCGTGTGCACTGGGACCGATCGTGGTCGTCGACGGCGAGTACCACGGGCAGATGACGTCGGCCAAGGCCACACGTCTCCTGCAGCGGATCAAAAAGGCAGACGGCAACGGATCGGGAGCAGGAGAGTGAACGGTTCCTATCGTATCACTTGGAGAGGCCGAGTTGGCTTCGCCTGGGGGAGCAAACAGGGATGAGTCAGCAAGTGGAGAAAATCAGAAGCCTCGCCGATCTGACGCGCCTGCGCGAGAGACTTCAGAGCAAGCGCGATGCAAACAAACCATGCCTCACGGTGTGTTCGGGAACCGGGTGCCAGGCGTATGGCTGTACAGCGATTACCGAGCGCTTTCGCACCGAGCTCGAGAAACGGGATATGCTCGATAGGGTAGACATTCTCACCACGGGGTGCCACGGTTTTTGCGAGCGCGGCCCGATCGTGGTCATCAAGCCGCAGGGGATCTTTTACGAGCGAATGCAGCTCAAAGACGTAGAAGAAGTCGTGGAAGAGACGCTGGTCAACGGCAAGGTCATCGAGCGGCTGCTTTACAGCGATCCCCAGACGGGTGCCAAGATCGAGCACGAGGAGGACGTGCCTTTTTACAAGCTGCAACGGCGCGAGATCCTAAAGATGAACGGCCTGATCGACCCGACGAGCATCGAGGACTATATCGCCGTCGGCGGTTATAGTGGGCTTGTCAAGGCCCTGTACGAAATGGCTCCTGACGAAATCGTCGAGGCAGTGAAAAAGTCGGGGCTGCGTGGCAGGGGGGGGGCCGGATTTCCGACGGGACGCAAGTGGGAATCGTGCCGCCGGGCCGAGGGCGAGGTCAAGTATATTATCTGCAACGCCGACGAGGGAGACCCGGGCGCCTACATGGACCGCAGCCTGATGGAAGGCAACCCGCACAGTGTGATCGAGGGGATGATCATCGGGGCGTTTGCCATCGACGGCGACCGAGACGGGCGGCGCGAGGGCTATATCTATGTGCGCAACGAATATCCCCTGGCGGTGGTCAATGCCGGGCTGGCACTCGATGCCGCGCGCGCATATGGCTTGCTGGGCGAGAACATTGCCGGGAGCGGTTTCAGCTTTGACATTCAGATCCGGCGCGGGGGTGGGGCGTTCGTATGCGGTGAATCGAGCGCGCTGATGCAATCCCTCCAGGGAAATGTCGGTGAGCCGCAGGCCAAGTATGTCCGCTCTGTGGAAAAGGGGCTGTGGGGCCAGCCGACAACACTCAACAATGTAGAAACCTGGGCCAACGTGCCGCTGATCGTGCGCAACGGGTGGGAGTGGTTCGCAGGGATTGGCACCGAGGGGAGCAAGGGCACCAAGATCTTTTCGCTGGTGGGCAAGATCAACAATACCGGCCTGGTCGAAGTGCCGATGGGCTTGAGCCTGAAGGAGATTATTTTCGACATCGGCGGTGGCATTCCGGGCGGCAAACAATTCAAGGCGGTGCAGACGGGGGGGCCGTCGGGCGGTTGTATCCCGGAGAGTATGCTCGACCTGCCGGTGGATTTCGACGAGCTGACCAAAGTCGGGTCGATGATGGGCTCGGGCGGCATGATTGTCATGGACGAAGGCACGTGCATGGTCGATATTGCGCGCTACTTTCTCGACTTTCTTAAAGAAGAATCGTGCGGCAAGTGCGTGCCGTGCCGCGAGGGGATCACGCGCAGCCTCGAGATCCTGAATCGCATCTGCGCGGGCGAGGGCCGGCCCGAGGACATGGATCTGCTGCAGGAGCTGTCGGAGACGATCCAGGGTTTTTCGCTCTGTGCGCTGGGGCAGAGCGCGCCCAACCCGGTGCTCTCGACGCTCAAGTACTTCCGGGATGAGTACGAGGCGCACATATTCGAGCGTCGCTGCCCGGCCGGTGTGTGCAAGGCGCTGATCGAGTACTGGATCGACCCGGCGTTGTGCACGGGCTGCGGCGCGTGCACCCGCGTGTGCCCTCAAGAGGCGATCGCGGGGGAAAAGAAGGAGCCACACGTGGTGACCCGGGCCGACTGTATCAAGTGCGGCGCGTGCTACGACGTGTGCCGCTTTGAGGCGGTCAAGATCCGATCCGGCTTTCTCCAGGAAGCCGGGGCGACGGCGCCGCTGGCGGCTGTGGAGGCGTAGACGATGAGTGACTTGATCCATGTGACGATCGATGGGCGGTCGGCAGCTGTGGTGCCCGAGACGACAATCCTCGAGGCAGCCCAGGCGCTCAATATCGACATCCCCACCCTCTGCTACCACAAGGCGTTGGAGCCGTACGGCGGTTGCCGCCTGTGCACCGTCGAGATCGTGCGCAACGGGCGGTCGCGCCTGGTGACGTCGTGCAACTATCCGATCCGCGAAGAGATCGAAGTACTGACGCATTCGGAGAAGGTGGTGTGCGGGCGCAAGATGATCGTGGAGCTACTTTGGGCGCGCTGTCCCGAGGCGAAGGTGCTCCAGGATCTGGCGGCCGAGTATGGGATCGAGAAGCCACGCTTTGAGCCACGCGAAGGAGAGCTCTGTTACCTGTGCGGGCTGTGTGTGCGCACGTGCAACGAGCTGGTTGGGGCCAGGGCGATCAGTTTTATCGATCGCGGGGTCGATCGTGAGGTGGGCACACCGTTTTACAAAATCTCGGACGAGTGCATCGCGTGTGGCGCATGTGAGTTCGTGTGCCCTACAGGGGCCATCAAGGTACCTGACGTCACCGACAAGGTGCCGCGCCCGCTCAAGCTCGAGTTCGACGAGGGACTGCGCGGCAGGGGCAACATCTATATCCCCTTCCCGCAGGCGGTGCCCAACGTACCAGTCATCGACCGCGATCACTGCCTCTACTTCCAGGCCGGTACCTGCCGCACGTGCGAGCAGTTCTGTCCACCGGGCGCGATCAACTATGACCAGGAGGATGAATTCATCGAGGTCGACGTCGGCGCTGTCGTCGTGGCGACAGGGTTCGACGCGTTTGATGCGCGCCGCAAGCCGGAATTCGGCTATGGGCAGTATCCGAATGTGATCAGTGCGCTCGAGTTCGAGCGCCTCGCATCAGCGTCGGGCCCGACGAAGGGCAAGATCAAGCTCAATAATGGCCATGAGATCAAAGATATCGTATTCATTCACTGCGTGGGGTCGCGTGACAAGCAGGTAGGAGGCGAATACTGCTCGCGCATCTGCTGCATGTACACCGCCAAGCAGGCGCACCTGGCCCACGACAAGGTGCCGGGCGCGAATGTTACGGTTTTCTACATGGACGTGCGCGCCTTTGGCAAGGGATTCGAAGAGTTCTACGACAGGGTGCGTGCCGAGGGGGTTCACTACCGGCGCGGCAGCCCTTCGGAAATCTATAAGCGAGGCGACAGGCTGATCGTGCGCGCGGAGGACACGCTGCTGGGCAAGACGGTGGAGGTGCCGGCCGACCTGGTGGTGCTGGCGACGGGCGTGCAGCCGCGGGCCGACGCCGGGCAGGTGGCAGAGATGCTGGATCTCGAGTTCTCGGACGACGGCTTTTTTGCCGAGGCGCACCCGGAGCTGCGCCCGGTCGACACCCAGCGGCCGGGTGTGTTCCTGGCCGGCACCTGCCAAGCGCCGAAGGATATTCCCGACACGGTGTCGCAGGCCAAGGCGGCGGCAGCGCGGGCGATCGTGGAGCTGTCGCGGGTCAAGCGAGAGATGGATAAGGGTCCAAGGGGGTAGCATGAAAGTAAACACCCGGGAGTTTGCGGAGCAATTTACTCTGCTGGAGTGCATCCAGTGCGGGCGGTGCACGGGCGGGTGCCCGGTGTCGATGAAAACGGCGCTCAACGTGCGCGACATCATCTATCACCTGCTGATAGATGATACCATGGAGACGGTGGGCATGGACGTGCTGTGGGACTGCACCAACTGCCTGACGTGCACCACCCGCTGCCCGAAGGACATCCACCCGGCCGATGTGATCATTGGGCTGCGTGGCCTGATTGTGGGCGAGGGCAAGGGGGTGCCGCCGCGCGTGCGCGATGCGATGATGAGCGCCTTCACGCGGGGCAACACACTCGGCTTTGCCACCGAAGACCGCGAGGGGTGGATGGAAGGGCTCGAGTTCGAAGTGCAGAACGTGCTCGATGCCGGCGAGACCGACATGTGGTTCTATGTCGGCTGCACGCCGGCCTACGATCCACGCATCCAGCTCGTGACCCGCGCGCTGGCGACGACGTTCGAGCGCGCCGGGATCGAGTTTGGCACGATGGGCGCCGACGAGATCTGCTGCGGGCACGAGATCCGGCGCATCGGCGAAGCGGAAGGCGCCGACTCGATGGT
>JAFGIA010000218.1 GCA_016929795.1 Anaerolineae bacterium | reverse complement strand
CTCGAGATCCTGTCGATTGCGCTCTATGCCCTGGTCGGATTGAACCGTGCCGAGCGCCGCTCGTCAGAGGCGGCACTCAAGTACTTTATGCTCGGCGCCTTTGCCACTGGCTTTTTGGTCTATGGCATGGCGCTCGTGTATGGCCAGGCCGGCACGACCTCGCTCGCCGGGATCCGCGCCCACGTCCTCGCGCTCGAGACTATACCGTCGCTGCTCGGCGTCGGACTGGGATTGATGCTCGTCGGATTCGGCTTCAAAGTCGCATTGGTGCCATTCCAATGGTGGACACCCGACGTGTACGAAGGCGCACCGACGCCCGTCACGGCGTTCATGAGCGTCGGCGCCAAGGCAGCGGCTTTCGCCGCCCTCGGGCGGGTAGTGATCTATGCATTTGCCGGCCAGGTGGGCGCGCCGCTGGCGCTCGCCGTGCTCGCAGCGCTGACGATGACGGTGGGGAACCTGGCGGCCTTGCGGCAGGCAAGCGTGAAGCGTATGCTGGCCTATTCGAGCATCGCGCACGCAGGCTACGTCCTGGTGGGTGTGGCCGTGGGCAACGAAGCGGGGGTGACCGGGGTTCTCTTTTACCTGCTGGCCTATGCGTTCATGAACACGGGGGCATTTGCCGTCCTCGTGGCGGCGACACGGTTTGAAGGGGGCAGCGCACAGGGGGAGACGATTGACGCCTTGCAGGGGATGCGCCGGCGTCAGCCCGGGCTCGCGGCAGCCATGACGGTATTCATGCTGTCGCTGGCAGGTGTGCCACCACTGGTCGGCTTTCTTGCCAAGCTGTACGTGTTCGGCGCAGCCGTGCAGGCCGGACTGGCATGGCTGGCGATTGTGGGGGTGATCAACAGCGTCATCTCGGCATACTATTATCTGCGCGTGGTAGCGGCGATGTATATGCGCGAGGCACCTGAAGGACGGCGTGCTGACGGGCTCTGCCCGGCGCTAGCTGCCGGCGTGGGGATCGCAGCGGTGGCGGTGGTGGTGTTGGGGATCTGGCCAGGGATCACAGAACTGGCGCGCATTGCTGCAGCAGGACTGCTCGGGCACTGACACTTCTCTCAACTCCACAGAGCGGAGGCAAGATGAAAGGGCGGATATACGTCCTGTGTCTCATCGTATTCCTGCTTCTGTTCATGACACTCCTCACCCGCGTCCCCGATGCCGGGGCGACTGACCCGGCCGCAGTGCACCCTGAGATCGAGATCCTTTCTCTTTCCGCGGTGGCTTCTATCTCTGACGACTCTCATATCCTGACCTCGTCCCGGACCATTACCACTTCTACCTACCTTAGTCTACTCCCCATCATGCTGCGCAACCATAGGAACCTTCCCCCTGATTCGCCGGACTCGCCCTTCTCCCTCCAGATCGCAGCACTACACCAGGTCGTCCCGGACGAGTTTGGACAGACCAGCCGGGATCGGCACGCGCAGGACGAGTGGCGCGCGCTGTATGAGGCGAATTTCACCAGGCTTGTCGATGCCCTCCAGGAGAGTGGAGCGAGCTGGTCGCGCGTGCGCATTAACTGGGCCGTAATCCAGCCCGACGCACCGCTGGAGGGCCAGCCACCCGTGTACGTCTGGGGCCCAGATCACGACGAAAAGCTCGCGCTCATTGCAGACACCGGGGTGCACCTGATCGGCACAATCGATGACGTGCCCGGATGGGCCGCCGACGAGCCCTACCAGCTCACGTGCTCGCCGGTTCGCCAGGATCGCCTGGACGAGTTTGCCCAGTTTGTCACCGACCTGGTCACGCGTTACAAGGAGCCCCCGTGGAACATTCACGTTTGGGAGCTGAGGAACGAGCCCGACGGCACGACACCAGAGCTTGCGGACGTGGGCCAGGGTTGTGGCGGCTTTTTTGGCAACAAGTACACTCCCATGGCCCAAGTCGCCTATCCGGCCATCAAGGCGGCCGATCCTGACGCCACCGTGCTGATGGGCGGCGTGGCGTACGATGCCTTTACTGAATACGACGGCCCCTTCTACCGCTATTTCCCCGACGATGTCATGGCGACGGGGGGAGCGTCGTACGTCGACGCGATCAACGTGCACTATTTTGCCGACTATGCCCTGGAATGGGAGCGTTGGGTGCCGGCCGGCAACCCGCCAACGTGCGGCGACGTGGAGGATGGACAGGGCGCGCCATATGAGGCGGGGGGTATCGACGTCGGCGCCAAGATCGAGCACTTGCGCAACAGGATGGCGACGTGCTTTGCCGTGGAAAAGCCGGTGTGGGTGACTGAGCTGGCCGAGCACGGATACCCGGACCGGCCTTCCACGCTGGAGCAGCAAGCGCGTTACGTCATCCAGGGACACGCCCGGGCGCTGGCAGCGGGTGCGGTCAATGTCACCTGGTTTGCCCTCGTGTCGCCTCCTTACGATCTCAACGAGCAGGGGCTACTATACTGCGATTTCTCACCCAAGCCGGCCTTCTATGCCTACCAGACGTTGACGAGCGAGCTGGCGGGCTATGGCTACTCGCACACTCTCGACGCGCCTGGTGTCGAAGCGTACGCTTTCACGGACGGTGGCGGCCGGACCAAGATCGTGGCGTGGGCATGGGGTGAGCCGTTGCAGCCGGCATACCTGACGATGCCCGGCGCCGACCAGGTGCGCAGGGCAGATCGAAACGGGAATGTAACCTACATAGCCGACGGCGGCGAAGGGGATGTGGATGGGAGCGTGAACGGATCGATTCTGATCGAGCTGCCCGTGCCACCGGCAGTGCCACCCGACACACCCGGAGATTGGTACCGCTACACCGCAGAGCCGCTTTTCCTATCGCAATAAACCGGATGGGGCAAGTCGTTTTACGGCGTGGAGCCAAGCAACCTTGTAACTGCGAGCACGATGCGCAGGAAAAGGGGGGCCTATGGCACCGATGCTTCGAAAGTGCCCGAAGGGACCATCAGGTCCACGGTGACCTGCAGCCAGTCATAGTTATCGCTTCCGTAGCTGGAGGAGCGCAACTCCACGACGAGGTCCTGGCCCAGGGTGTCCGCCAGGTCCAGCATGGCCGCCTGCCAGGTGTCTTCCACCACCCGGCTTTCGAGGAGGGGTGTGAAGGTCCTGCCGCCGTCGGTGCTGACTGAAATGCCCAAGTCCACGCCATCCGACTGTCCCGCAGCCTCGTCAGCCAGAGCATAGGTGGTTCTCAACCCCGTATATGGATTATCCTCGACAGTCCACCTCAACACGGTGTCCTGCCCTTGCCCAAAGGGATGGAATTGAACCTGGTTGTGCCGCGCCGCGCCCTGGACCGGAGACTGCGAGAGGGTGACGAGGGAACGCCCGTTACCGTCCTGCCACGCAGCCGTGCCATTCCATACCAGGGCAGCATCCGGACCCGCGACCTGCACCGACGCCAGGTTTGCAGCCAGATCCCAAACCCGCACAGCGGGAAACAGACGCACGGTCGCCTGCAACCAGTCATAGCTATCGTCGCCCAGGGCGTCCACGTCCAGCCGAAACGATAGGTCCTGGCCCCAATAATCGATGAGGGGCACAGTGTGCGCCTGCCAGGCGGAACTCGTGACGTTCTCTTGCCACAATGTGGTATACGATCCGCCACTATCCTCACTGGCTTGCAGCGTGAGGCGCACGCCGTTGGACAGGCCAGCCACCTGATCGGCCAGGCCATATCCGACCTGCAGTGCGTCGTATTGGTTCACCTGGACGTCGAAGGAGAGGCGTGTAACCTGGCTGGCTCCCGCGGGATGGAAAAAGATCTGGTCGGGACGGACCTGGCCCCCGGCCTCCACTACCGAGCGGCCCACCAGGGTGTCCGGCGGATCGGGATAGCGCCTGACCCAGGTCTCGTCCTGCCACCAGTCCAGGGGCGTGTCACCGGCATAGGCGCGGAGGGTGCCCAGGCTGGAAGCCAGGCTCCAGTGGGGATCGTTCAGATTGGCGCGTGCCGATTCATTCCAGGGATCGACTCGGAGCGCCGCCTGGTAGGCCGCGCTGGCGTCGGCCGGGAGGCCAGCCCGCACATAAAGAGCGCCCAGGTCCAGGTGGGGCCACGCAAGGCGCGGGTTGTTGCGGATGGCCTGTTCGTAGACGAGGACGGCCGCCTGCCAGTCGCCCCTGGCCTCGAACAGATCGGCCAGGTGGCGATAGCTCCGGGGCTCGAAGGGCTCCTGCTTGATGGCCTGGCGAAACGCCGCGACGGCCTGCTCTTCCCGCCCCTGATCCTGGTACAGGGCGCCCAAGGCCCGGAGATAAAGGCCGGGGCGAATCGCGACCCGGGTAGCCTCCAGGAGCCGTTCCTCGGCCCGCGACTCGTCGCCCGCTCGCAGATACAGGGTGCCCAGGTTCCCACACAGCGCGCCGTCGGAAGGCACCCGCTCGTGGGCCTGCTCATAGATCGGGATGGCCCGGTCTATGGTTAAGGGCTGGCTGCGTTTGAGCAGCGTGGCCGTCATCCCCTCCGGGAGCGGAAACGCAGCCACTGGCCGGTATAGATCTGCAAAATCGGTCGGCGGTGATTCCAGAAATGCCGTGATCTCGGCTCGGATCTCTCTGCCATAGCCCGGGTGCCGGATGGTGGGCACAAAGACCAGGTAGTCGCTGGCGAGCCATTGTCCATCGCCGGGCCAGCCTGCCCAGCCGCCGGGATTGTTGACCACCACCAGGTCACGCGATTGAGGATAGAGACGGGCCAGATAGGAGTCAAAGGTCATGGGGTTGAAATACTCGTCCGCGGGCACGACGGCCAGTTGGCAGGGGCTGCTCTGGCATTCTGGATCGTCGAGGACGGTCTCCAGGATGTCGTCCACGTGCCAGTCATCCTTCGAAGCACGATCGGGGCAGAAAGCCAAGTGCATGCGCCACGTGCAGGTGACGGTATCGAGTGGAGAACCCAGGGCCAGGACGAGGGGCCGGCTCCACGGCTGCAACCCCCAGGTGCCGGTGGCAAAGGTCAAGGCAGCGGTGGCGACACACCCCAGGACCCCAACCGTCGAGATCCACCGGCCTGCGGAAGGCCAGCGCGCCAGGCCCACGTCTTGCAATTCGCCGAGCCCCACAGCCGTGAGAGCGGCAGCCACAGCCAGGGCCGGTGCAAAATGGAGCCAACCCAGATCGCCCACCCTCTGGCCAAAAAAGACGTAGAGAAGGGCAAAGATGACGACCAGTACCAGGGGAGCGAGCCGCCGCCGGGCCAGGCCCAGCCCCAGGCAGAGTATCAGGCCCAGCCCGAGCAACAAAGCCTGGACCGTGGACAGGGCGCCGGGCGCTGTGAGCGCGTACCACCAGAAATTGTGGGGCACGCCGCCAAATCCCCGGGCAAAGCTATAATTGGATTCGACCTCCCGCTGAAGCTCGAAAATAGCCTGGCTGTGGGGCAGGTACCAGGCGGCCGCCAGCCCTGCGGCGATCAGCGCCGCCGGCAGCAACCCGAGCAGTACAAAGGGATCGCCGAGTTTCCCGAGCAGCCAGCGCGGCGTCCCCTTGAGACTGGCCGGACGCCGGGGTGGGGTCTGGAACAGCAGCATGTACAGGCCCAGGCCCACAGCCGGCACGGGCAGGAAGTAGAGGAAATTGAGGTGCATCAACATGCCCGCCCCCAGGGAGGCGCCGAACAACCAGGCAATGCCGATGGAGCGCCGGTTGAGCAGGAGCAAGAGCAGGAAGAGGCTCACGGCGACGCAAGCCGGCAGGGCGGCTTGCGGCCTGTACATCCGAGACAGGTGAAGGATGGGAGGATAGGTACCAACCAGAAAAGCAGCCAGTAATCCGATCCAGCCACTCCGCGCCAGCCGGCCGGTGCCATAGGTAGCCCACAGCAGGACGGCGGTAAAGAGCAAATTGACCACCAGAGCCGCGTCTTCGGAGCGGCCAAAGAGCAAGACGAAGGGGACGCTGAGCAGTTGGTAGAGAGGCGGCCGGCCCTGCAGGCTCATGCCCTCGATGGCCGGCCACAATCGCGCCGTCCCCTGTTCCTCGAGTTGGTTGACAAAGCCAAAGGTCGCGCTCAGGTAGAGGTGCGGGTCGAACTCGGGCTGGGGACGGGTATCGCCGGCGATCCAGGCCAGGTTGACCAGGGTGACGGCGGCGATGAGCAATCCCAGGGCAATGGCAGGGGCATGCCGAAGGTAGGGCCGGACTGCCGGCTCCAATGCGGGATCGGATCGGCGGCGATTTCGTCCCATGCGAACCTGGCCGGGCGAGACCACTTATCTCGAAATAAAGAGAGGCTCCGCCGACAGTGCCGGCGTGGCTGAATGTGGGTCCTGCTCAGGCGGCGGCAACTGGATCGTGATATAGCCGTTGACCAACCCGTCCGCATCGCCCGCGCCACCGTCCTGGACAGACGCACTGTTGCCCCAGCGGTCCACCACCCGCAGCCCGGTGCCCGCCACAAAGGTCAGGTAGGCAGGCTGCCCTATCTGACCCGCTGCCCAGGCTACCGTCTTTTCCTTGTGCAAGTCGTTGTAAAAGACGTAACCTTCCACGCCAGGGGACGCCAGTGTGTGCGAATAGTCGTACTGTGCCAACTGAGTAGTCAGTGTCTGGTAGGCATAGTAGGCCGGCTTGGGCGTGAAATCCTGGTAGAGCAGACCCTGCTCCGAGCTGTCGAGCGGCGACACCAGGGCGAACCAGGTGATATTCTGCACCCCGATCGCCAGGCCTCGCACGTTGCCCTGGATCACATAGCGGGCCTGTTGCTCCAGCGAGTCG
>JAFGIA010000029.1 GCA_016929795.1 Anaerolineae bacterium | reverse complement strand
GGCGTCGATCGTGAACGCCAGGTAGTAATAGTCGGCATCTTCCGTCACGTACAGGTCCACCAGGTCCATGACATCGTTGCCGCCACCATCGGCAGCCGAGTCGCTGGCTAGCGGGGCGCCATAGGCCGCGTCGACGACGCCATCGATGGTCACGAGCGCGGCTTCTAGCCCCGCTCCCCACGCCTCTTTGACCCCATCGATCACAATCCCCTGGGCCAGAGAGACGCTATTGCCGGGCAGCCCGGACAACAGAAGCGACAGAACGATAAGAAGGGAGAGGAAGAAACTCGCTGCTTGCCTGTGTTTCACTTGCTACCTCCTTGTGAGAAATCGACCACTGGCGTATCATCTCGATAACCTGGGGGATGTAGGGCGGATTGGCAATCCGCCCCACGTCCCGCCCCGACTTTGAGATGATATGAAAAAGAGCCGGAAACAGAGTGATACTTCCGTGTGAAAAGTCTAGCACACTTCAAATGAGCCGTCAACTTGGGAAAAGAACAAGACCCCCTAGCGAGCCAAGGCCAGCGTCGCGTAATAATAGACCACCGGCGCCACAAAGAGGAGGCTGTCGATGCGGTCCATCATGCCGCCATGCCCCGGGATGAGGGCGCTGAAATCCTTGACGCCGAGCTGGCGCTTGACCATCGACTTGGCAAGGTCGCCAAAGGGCGCCACGGTGGCGATCAGCGCCCCGAGCGCCAGGCCATGACCCCACGGCAGGTCCACGAGCCACGCGCCGAGCAGCACCGTGGCCGCCACACCGCCGATCCAGCCACCCACCGTGCCCTCCCACGTCTTTTTGGGGCTGAGGTAGGGGGCGCAGGGGTGGCGGCCGATCGCTTTGCCGACAAAGTAGGCCGCAGTGTCGTTAATCCAGGTGACAAGAAAAACAAGGGCGAGCCAGCGCGTTCCCTCACCCAGGCCCAAGGGCGCCGACAGGTCGCGCACCAGCACAAAATGGGCGGCGAGCCAGCCGAGCCAGAGCGCCACGCCGAGGGTGAGCGCCCAGCTCTGCGTGGGGTGCCCCCCGGGCGGGCGGAGGAGCTGCCAGGTGAGGGTAGCGATCAGCGAGGCGGCGAGCACCAGGCCGGTGAGGTGCAGATCGGGGAAGCGAGCGGATAAAAAGAGGGCCATGATCACGAGTGCCGCCACGGGCAACGACGGGCGGTAGCCCTGGGCGCGAAAGAGGAGGAATATCTCGTGCGCGGCGCGGACCACGACGAGCGCGGCGACGGCCGCCAGCACCCACCCGCCGGCATAGGTGAGGCCGGCGACGAGGGGGATCAGGACGAGGGCACTCAGCACCCGGGTGCGCAGCACAGCCTAGCCTTCGCCCGCCTTGCTCCCGGGCCGGTAATCGTCCTCGAACAGCTCTTCGTCGACCGGCTCTTCGTCAATGTCCCGATCGTCCGGGGAGCCGTAATCATCCTTGATGCCCCCATACCGCCTGTCGCGGTGGCTGAACTCGACCAGGGCCTGGTAGAGCTCTTCACGGCCAAAGTCGGGCCAGTAAGTAGGCGTGATGTAATACTCGGAGTAGGCTGACTGCCACATCATGAACCCGCTGGTGCGCAGCTCACCGCTGGTGCGGATAATGAGATCCGGGTCAGGCTGCCCGGCGGTGTACATGTAGCTGGACAGGAGCGCTTCGTCCACCTGGTCGGCGGGGATGCCAGCGGCGATGATGCGCTGCACGGCCTGCACGATCTCGTGTCGCCCGCCATAGTCAAAGGCGACGTTCAGGACGATGCGCTTGTTGTTTTTCGTCAGCTCGATGGCATCGAGCACCTGCTGCTGCAGGTTTTGTGGCAGGCGGTCAAGGTGACCCAGGTGGCGGAGCTTGACCCCCTGGCGGTGCAGCTCGCGCAACTCGCGCCGGATCATCAAGCGCAGGATGCGCAGCAGGCCCTTGACCTCGGCCTCGGGCCGTCGCCAATTCTCTGTGGAGAAGGCCCAGATGGTCAAGATCTCGATCCCAAACTCGGCCGCGGCTTCGAGGACAGGGCGCAGATTTTCGGTGCCGGCGCGATGCCCGGCGAGGCGCGGCAGCCCCCTGGCCCTGGCCCACCGGCCATTGCCATCCATGATGATGGCCACGTGACGGGGAACGCGCTCTAGCTTGATCCGTTCGGCCATTTTACCTTCATGGTAAGTGGTAGATTGGTAAATTGGTAGATTGGGCTGCCCAATCTACCAATTTACCAATCTACCAACTACACTTCCATCACTTCCGCTTCTTTACGCTGGCCGATCTCGTCGATCTTGGCAATGAACTCGTCGGTCAGTGTCTGGACTTCGTCTTTGCCGCGAAAGAAATCATCCTCCGAGATCATTTTCTCCTTCTCGAACTCTTGGAGGTCGCGCAGCGCATCGCGGCGCAGGTTGCGAACCGCCACACGCGCGTCTTCGACGCGGCGCGACACCACGCGCACCAGCTCCCGGCGCCGCTCCTCTGTCAGCCGCGGGACATTGAGACGGATCAGCTTGCCATCGTTCATCGGCGTCAGGCCCAGGTCCGATTTTTGGATGGCCCGCTCGATGTCATTGAGGGCCGAAGCATCCCAGGGGCGGATGACGATCAGGCGCGGTTCGGGCACGGCGATGCTCGCCATCTGGATGAGCGGGGTCATGGTGCCATAGTATTCGACGGAAAGCTTTTCCACCAACGCGGGGGATGCCCGGCCGGTGCGGATGCCGAGGAGGTCTTCGTGCAGCACATCGACCGATTTGTCCATCCGCTCCCGAAGCTCTGCCAACACGTCATCGATCATGGTTGTCACCTCCTTCGAATGCAGCACGCCTGCACTCAGTCACTGATCACCGTTCCAACCTGCTCGCCGCGGATCGCAGTTTCAAGTGCACCCGGCGCCCACAGGTCAAGCACGAGGATCGGCAAATGGTTGTCCATACACAGTGAGATGGCTGTTGAGTCGAGCACACGAACGCCCATGTTCAGCGCGTCGATGTACGACAGGTGATCGAAGCGCTGTGCGTCGGGATAGAGCATCGGATCCTGGGCATACACCCCATCCACCTTGGTGGCCTTGATTAACAGGTCGGCGTCGATCTCCATCGCGCGCAGCGCGGCGGCCGTGTCGGTGGTAAAATAGGGGTTGCCCGTGCCCGCGCCGAGGATCAGGACCCTGCCCTTCTCGAGGTGGCGAATGGCACGCAGGCGGATGTAGGGCTCGGCGACCGCGCGCATCTCGATTGCTGTCTGCACGCGGGGTGTGAGGCCGATGCGCTCGATGGCATCGGCGAGGGCCAGGGCATTCATCACTGTAGCCAGCATGCCCATGTGATCGGCCGTGGCCCTGTCCATCCCGTGCCCCATGCCGATCTGTCCCCGCCAGATGTTGCCGGCACCCAGGACGACGGCGACTTCGACATCGAGGTCCTTCACCTGCTGGATCTTTTGAGCAACGTTTGTCGCCCGGTTGGGATCGATGCCAAAGCCTCCCTGGCCGGCAAAGGCCTCACCACCCAGCTTGAGCAGAACGCGTCGATACTTGCTCCCTGCCACCTTTGCCTCCCGGCTTATGATACGATCTATGGCCAATACCTTTCAAACAAGCTCCCAGGCCCATCTCGGGCCGCCCCCGGAGATGGGGGCTTGAGCCTTATTTGAGTGGTATTGGATCTATGCCTGGTCACACGCTGGCCGGCCCCCGGCTCCCGTCGGCGGCCGGCCAGCGCAAAACGAGCCTGTTCAGCTCACCGGCTACAAGGCGGCGGCTCAGGCGCCGCCGACTTCGAAGCGGACAAAGCGGCGCACGACGAGGTTTTCGCCGAGCAGCGCGTTCTTTTGCTGCACCATCTCGCCCACCGTGACCGCTGGGTCTTTGATAAAGGGCTGCTCAAGCAAGACCACTTCTTCGTAGAACTTGTCCAGCTTGCCCTGCACGATGCGCTCGACGATCTGGGCCGGTTTGCCCGAATCGGCCATCTGGGCGCGATATACGGACATTTCTTGCTCCACGATCGCCTGAGGCACATCGGCACGGTTGAGGTAGAGGGGCTTGGCGGCGACGACCTGCATCGCCAGGTCGTGCGCCAGCTCCTGAAACTGGTCGGTGCGCGCCACAAAGTCGGTCTCGCAGTTCAGCTCGACCAGCGCGGCCACCTTGCTGCCCGCGTGAATATAGGAGCCAATGAGCCCCTCGTCGGCCTCGCGCTCGGCGCGCTTGGCCGCCGCGGCCAGGCCCTTCTCGCGCAGATAGGTCGCCGCCTTGTCGAAATCGCCCTCACTCGCCTGCAGCGCTTCCTTGCAGTCGAGAACGCCGGCACCTGTCGCCTGGCGCAATTCTTTTACCATCTGGGCCGTGATATCCACCACGTCTGAATCCTCCCTAGTCCTCGTAGTCGTCGTCGTCCAGATAATCGAGGTCGTCGTCTTGGGCTTCGAAATCGATATCTCCGGACCGCAACTTGGCCAGCGTCGCCGCGCCAAGGTACCTTTCATCCTCTTGCACTTCTTCGTCGGCAGCCACCGCCTGGCGGATCTGCAGGCCCTCGTTGACCGCGTCGGCGATGTGGCCGGTGATCAGCTTGATGGCGCGGATGGCGTCGTCGTTGGAAGGGATCACAACGTCCACGGAATCGGGATCACAGTTGGTATCGACCATGGCGACCACCGGGATGTTGAGGATGTTGCCCTCTTTGACGGCGATCGCCTCACGGCGCACGTCGACGATGAACAGCAGGTCAGGGACACGCGTCATGCCCTTCAGCCCGCCCAGGCGCCGGTTGAGCTTTTCGATCAACTGCTCCAGCTTGAGCGCTTCTTTCTTGGGCAGGCGCTCAAAGTCACCCGTGTCGCGGCGCTGTTCCAGCTCGAGCAAGTAGCTGATGCGCTGCTTGATCGTCTGCCAGTTGGTAAGCGTCCCACCCAGCCAACGCTCGTTGACGTAGGGCATGTGGCAGCCCTCAGCAGCCCGTGCCAGGTTCTCCTGCGCCTGCTTTTTCGTGCCGACAAAGAGGATCGTCCCCCCATTCGACACGGTGTCGCGGACCATGTTGTAGGTCTCCTCGAGGCGCACGATCGTCTGCTGCAGGTCGAGGATGTGGATGCCATTCCGCTCGGTGAAAATGAACGGCTTCATCTTGGGATTCCACCGCCGGGTGCGGTGGCCAAAATGCACTCCTGCCTCCAGGAGTGATTTCATGGTAACATTGGACACTGTTGCCTCCTGTTTTGTTTTTCCTCCACCCTCTTCATCCGGTTGGGGACCGGTGTGGGATCGCAGTCACAGCACGCGACTGCGGCACGCCAGCACACCCCGCCCGCTCGGAGAGTGTGTGAAGTGGTTTGTACCGAGCGGCAAGTATAGCATATCCGGGACCTTTAAGCAAATCACCTGGGGGTCGGGGACTGGAAGGCTGGAAGATTGGCCATCCTTCCAGCCTTCCAATCTTCCCGAGACCGCAGGGACTAGGCCCAAGGAGCAGAAAGGGGCATCTTGATTCCTCCCGGCGGCGGATTGAAGTCGCGCCCGGAATTGGATATAGTAGAGAAGCGTGGAAAGGAGGGTCCAGGCAGTGACGAATGGCGCGTCCCCGAACCGGGGTGGCGCAGGCAATGGCGCAGGCAACCATATAGAAAGACAGATCAACGATTGGTGGCAAGAGGTCGAAGCAGCCGTGCGCCACTCGCAGCCTGCCCGCGCGCGCCGCTACTTGCGCTGGATCGTCACCTGCCAACCCGACGAAGAGGAAGCGTGGCTTGTCCTGGCCCACCTCGCCTCAGGTCTGGAAGAACGGATCCAGTACCTGAGCCGGGCCTACGCCTTTCACCCTGGAAGCATGCGGATTATCACCCGCCTGTCTGAGGCACGCACCGAGTTCCTTGAATCGAACGTCGGCGAGCTGGTGCGCCCACGCCACATGATCCGCTGCCTGCCGGATGAACGCCGCCAGCCGCATGCGGCGAATGGCGATTCACACAACGGCAATCACACCCATCCACTCAATGAGGTCGGCTACACCCCCAGCCTGCTCACCCGGCTGCTGCACGTGATCGCGGGCGGTTAAGCAATCGTTTGGTTATGCCGAGTCGGCTACTTGCTCGCCAAACGCGAGGAGGGCGTCGACGTCCTCGCGAGTCGGCGCTTCGGCATACACACGCAACACCGGCTCTGTGCCCGAGGGACGGATCAGGAGCCAGCCATCGCCGTCGAGGCGATACTTGACCCCATCGAGGGTGACCACGTCGTGCACCACCAGCCGGCCGATGCCCGTGGGTGCCCCGTCGACCAGGCGGCTCACCATCTTGTCCTTGTCCACCGGGTGGCGCAGCCGCAGGTCCCGCCGCGCATAGGAGGTTGAACCGGCCTCCTGGCGCACACTCGCCACCAGCTCGTGGAGGGGGACGGCAGCATCGGCCATGATCTCGAGCAGCAACAAGCCCATCAACACCCCATCCCCCTCGGGAATGTGGCCCTTGATG
Source organism: Anaerolineae bacterium (assembly GCA_016929795.1). The sequence goes on along the minus strand of JAFGIA010000029.1, from coordinate 12,230 downwards.
CTCAATCCCCCTGACTCTTCCCCGCCGATCAGCACATCGTCGGCGAGCATCAGGTCGGCGATGTGGTTGAACCCAACGGGCGTCTCGACGACGGGCAGACCATATTTCTGCGCCAGGCGGTCGACCATCATGGTCGTCGACACCGTTTTGACCACCTTTCCTCGCCAATCTCGCTTCTCGACCAGGTAGCGCAGCGCCAGGGCAAAGATGTGGTGCGGGTCCACGAAGGTGCCGTAACAGTCCATGGCGCCGATCCTGTCGGCATCGCCGTCGGTCGCCAGGCCCACGTCTGCATGAAAGGCCTGGATGGCAGCCGAGAGGGCGTTGAGGTGCCTGGCAATCGGCTCGGGGTGGATGCCACCGAAACCGGGGTTCATCTCGCCCCGGATCTCGTGCACGTGGCAGCGGGTGCGCGATAGGATTTCTCCGATGCACCCACGGCCCGACCCATACATGGCGTCGGCCACCACGCGCAGCTCGCCGCCCGAGATGGTGTCGAGGTCGATGAGCGTGCCCAGGTGCTCATAGTAGGCCCACACGGGATCGAAGCGCCGGATCAATCCCTGGTCCACGGCGCGCTGATAGTCCATGATGTTTGGGCCACGGGCCTCAGCTTCGGCCTCCACCAGGTAGTGCTCCACGCGGCGCGCCTGGTGTGGCGACGCGGCACCGCCATACGAGGCTTTGAGCTTGACGCCGTTGTAACGCGGCGCATTGTGGCTGGCCGTGATCATGATCCCTGCCGCCGCCTTTTTGTCGAGGACGGTATACGAGATCGCCGGCGTCGGCGCGTCGGCCCGCGTCAGCCAGGCCACGATCCCATTTCCCGCCATGACGCGCGCCACCTCGGTCGCATACCGATCCGACAGAAAACGCGTATCAAAGCCAATGATCACGTGCGGATCGGGGCCGTTATCCCCCTCTTGCAACACATAGTCTGCAATGGCCTGCCCCACCAGGCGCAAGTTGTTGAATGTGAACGTGTCGGAAATAACGGCTCGCCAGCCGTCCGTGCCAAACTTGATACTCATTGGGGGTTACCTCCTTCACTGCACGCCCATCACGGTCGTCGCTGCTTCTTCCGGCGTCGTTTCTCCCACCACCACCTGTTCCACGGCGCGCTGCAGGGCTGCCGCCAGCTGGGCATAGTTCGCCAGGCGTGGCCTGGGCCGGGCCAGCAGCATCTGCTGGTGGATAAAGCGCGCATAGCTATCCTCTTCGCCCGCAACGGTCAGCACCAACTGGCGCGTGGGCAGATAGCCGGCGGCCTGGTTCCAAGCACCCACTACGTCGGGCGCCATCAAGCGCACCATCCAATCGGCCGCCAGCGCCTGGCGTGCCGGATCGGCTGTGACCAATACGAGCACCCACCCCTCGGTGATCGGCGGCCCGGCGCCGTTGATGGCGGGGATCGGGGCGACACCCGCACTTTGCAGCCGCTCCCTTTCGATCAGGTAGCGGTGCGCGCTCACGTGGCTGAGGATCGCCTCTCCTGCATCGAATGCTGCCAGGCAATCATCGACGGTATGGTAGTCGAGAATCTGGGGCGCCAGCACCCCGCGCGTCACCCCATCCTGGTAGAACTGGAACACCGCCGTCAAGCTATCGAGATCCAGAAAGGGCTCCGCTGCCGTCTCGGCCGCCCAGGAGTGGATGGCGAGATACTGGGTCAGAAAGGCATCGTTGACCAGACCGCTCTGCCCACCTGCGGGAAAAGCATAATGCCCTGGATTGCTGAGCACCCCCGGCCACGACCTGGGCGGCACGGTGAGCTTGCCCGTGTTGTAGACCATGTGATCGAGGTTGGCCTGGAACTGCAATCCGACGAGCCGCCCTTCGAATGTAGCCACCTCGACGGCAAAGGGGTAGAGATCGGCGATCAGATCGGTGGGAAGCAGACCATCCAGGGGCTGGATGATGTCCGCCTGCGCCAGCCTCGCCAGATCGTCGGCAGACACCATCGCCACGTCGGGCAGAAGCTTGGGCACGACGGCGGCTGTGGTGAGCAAATAGTCGAGCATCCCTCCTTTGCCGTCCCTTTTTTTCAACACAAAATCGAGATAGACGTCAGGGTGGGCTGTCTCGAAGGCAGCCACCTGTGCAGCCAGGATCTGGCCAGTTGTGATGACCGCCGTCGGTGAAAAGGTCTCTGTCGTCCACATCGTCAAGGTGATCGTCGCCGGAGCCTGGGGGGCATCGGTCGCGCTGGCGGGCGGTGTCGCGGGTGCAGGCAGCGGGGTATCCGTGGGCGCCTGGGGTGCCTGTGTGACAGCCGGAATGAGGCTATCACACGCCACCAAGATCAGCGCCAGCAAGCCGGCTAAAGCGATAAGAAAGGCGTGGGTTGGCCGCGATAGAGACACGTGGTTCACCGGCGGATGGTTTGATCTCGTGCAGGGCCGACGGAAATCAGTGTCGCAGGTGCGTCGACCAGCTCTTCAATGAACGTGACATAGTCACGCGCCTGTAGCGGCAGGTCGTCAAAGGTGCTTGCCCGCATGATATCCGCTGTCCAGCCGGGGAGCGTTTCGTACACGGGCCGGCAGCGGGCCAGCAGCGCCTGATCCGTGGGCAGGTGCTCGATGCGTTTGCCATCCAGATCGTAGGCGATGCACACCTGCAAGGGATCAATGCCTGACAGCACGTCGAGCTTGGTGACTGCGAACTCGGTCAGCCCGTTGACGTGCATCGCATGGCGCAGCGTGACGCCGTCGAGCCAGCCGCAACGGCGCGGGCGGCCCGTGGTGGTGCCATACTCGTCCCATGGCTGCGTCCCCGTTCCCCGCAAGCGATCCCCCAGCTCGCCCGTCAGCTCTGTGGGCATGGGGCCGGCGCCGACGCGTGTCTGGTATGCCTTGACCACGCCGACGATACGCTCGATGTAGTGCGGCCCCAACCCCAACCCGACCATCACCCCGCCAATGGTCGGGTGCGAGCTGGTGACGAAGGGGTAGGTGCCCAGGTCGAGGTCGAGCAGCGTGCCCTGCGCCCCTTCCGCCAGGACCCGCTTGCGCGATCGCAGGGCGGCGGCCAGCTCCTGGACCACGTCGGTGACGTGCGGCGCGAGCCGGCGTGCATAGCCCAGGTACTCGTCTACTATCGCGTCCACATCGAGGGAAGGTTGACCGTATACCTTGACGAGGAGGACGTTCTTCGCCTCCACCTGCTCGCGAATGCGCCGCGCCAGATCCTCTGGTGGGTAGAGCAGCTCGCCGGCGCGGATGCCAGTGCGCGCGGCCTTGTCGGTGTAGGCCGGGCCGATGCCGCGCCGGGTGGTGCCAATGGCACTCCCGCCACGCGCAGCCTCGGCGGCGCCGTCGAGGGCAATGTGATAGGGCATGATCAGGTGCGCCCGGGCGCCGAGGCGCAGCCGCTCAGGCGATACGTCGACTCCGCGTGCTGCCAGCCCGTCCATCTCGGCCAGCAGCTTTTTCGGATTCACCACCATGCCTGCACCTAACAGGCATCGTACGCGCGGGTAGAGAATGCCCGAAGGCACGAGGTGGAGCGCAAAACGCTCCGCGCCCACCGTCACTGTGTGGCCGGCATTGTCTCCCCCGCCGAAACGCACCACCAGGTCGGCTTCCGCCGCCAGCATGTCTGTGATCTTGCCTTTGCCTTCATCGCCCCACTGGGCGCCGAGGATGACGGTGATGGCCATGGTACACTCCTGTTCTCTGGAAGGCTGGAAGGTTGGGACCTCGTCCAACCTTCCAGTCTTCCAACCTTCCAATCTCACTCTCCAAACAGCGGCACTATCTCAAACCGCCCCACATCCACCAGCCCCTGATCGGTCAGTTTTAATGCGGGAATGACGGGCAGTGCCAGGAACGACATGGTCATGAATGGGTCGGCCAGCGTGCACCCGAGTCCGTGTGCGGCGTGGGTGAGCGCCTCTACCTGGTCGCGCACCTCCTCGATCGGCCTGTCGGACATCAGCCCGGCGATCGGCAGGGGGCAGCTCGCCACCACCTGCCCGTGGCGCACTGCGACCTGCCCGCCGCCTGTGCGCGCGACGGCGGCCACTGCGGCGCGCATCTCCTCGTCGTCGACGCCAATCACCACAATATTGTGCGCGTCGTGCGCGACACTCGAGGCCATCGCGCCCTGCCGCAGGCCCATGCCCTGCACCAGGCCGAGCCCGACGTTGCCCGTGCCACGGTGGCGCTCGACCACGGCCATCTTGAGGATGTCGCGTGCCAGGTCGGCCACCACGCGGCCATCCTCCGTCGCCGGATCGAGGTGCCGATTCTCGGTGACGACCTGATCGGGGATGATGCCCACGACGCGCGCCGGCCCCTCGCCTGCCGGGATGGTAAAATCGATGGCCGCCGGATCGACGTGCATGGCTGATTCGAGCGCGACGTGCGGCAGATCCCCTGCCGCCGGCAGAAAGCGCCCGCCCTCGGCCACCAGCTCGCCGCCCACATACACCTGCGCCACAGCCACCGACTCCAGATCGTCGAGCACCAGGAGGTCGGCCCTGTAACCCGGCGCCACGGCGCCCAGGTCGCGCAGGCGGAAGTAGCGTGCCGTGTTGATCGTCGCCATCTGCACGGCCAGGATCGGGTCAAAGCCACGGCCCTTGCCGGCGGCGATCGCCTTGCGCACAACGTCGTCGATGTGCCCTTCCGTGAGCAGCGTGTCGGGGTGGCGGTCGTCGGTACAAAAGCTGCAATTGCGTGCGTTGGTGGGTGTCACCAGCGGCAGCAACGCGTGCAGGTTGCGCGCCGTCGTGCCCTCGCGGATCATGAGGTGCATGCCGCGCCGCACCTTCTCACGGGCCTCCTCCAGATCTGTCGTCTCGTGGTCCGAGCGGACGCCGGCAGCGATATAGGCGTTCAGGTCGAGGCCAACCAGCCCGGGCGCATGGCCGTCGATCGGCCTGTCACCCGCGGCGCGCAGCTTGTCGAGCACCGACGGCACCCGGTAGAGCACGCCCGGATAGTTCATCATCTCTGCCAGGCCAATGACCCGCCGGTAGCCCCACAGGGCCTGAAGATCGGCCGCGTCGAGCGCCGCGCCTGCTGTTTCCATGTCTGTCGCCGGCACGCACGACGGCGCCATCACATAGACGCGTAACGGCAGCCCGTCGCTCGCCTCCAGGATGTAGCGCACCCCATCCAGGCCGAGCACGTTGGCGATCTCGTGGGGATCGCACACCACACCCGTGGTGCCGCGCGGCACCACGGCACGGGCAAAGTCCGCCGGGCGCACCATCGAGCTTTCGAGGTGCACGTGGGCATCGAGGAACCCGGGGCACACAAAGCACCCTTGCAGGTCCACTTCTTCTCGCGCCTCGTAGGCCCCAAACCCGAGCACGCGCCCCCCGGCAATCCCTATATCGGCCGCGTGCACCTCTCCCGACAGGACGTTCACGAGCTGCGCGTGGCGCAGCACCAGGTCTGCCGGCCTTTCACCTCGCGCCACCATAATCAACGAGTCGAGATCCAACGGTGTCTCCTCCTTTGCCCCGGCTCCGCCACGCTGGTGCCTCACTGAGCCAGCGGCCTGGCGGACACTTCCAGCTCGTGCCCCAAGTGCCCCACCAGGGAATCGCACTCTTCGAGCGTCAGCCCAAACCCCTCGTGCCCCGGCTGCCCGGCCGTATCGAGCAACTCGCGCAAAAACGCTTCGTCCTCGCGCGCCAGATCGCCGGCAGCGAGGGTCTCGCTGGCCCACGCCACCAGTTCTTCCAGCCCGATCTGCCGTGACAGGTAGCGGTTCATCTGGCGCAGGATGGCACCGCGCGCCAGCACCTGCTTGTAGAGGTGCTCCTTCAGCACCCCGACGAAGGGCAGGTTGCGATACCCCTCCGCAAAGTCGAGGCCGTAGCCAACCACAAACTTGTCGGGGATGACAAAGCCGACGTAATCGACGTCGACAGGCGCCAGGCGCCGCTCCGGCTTGTCGAGCAGCGCGCACACACGCAGGCTCGCCGGCTGGCGCGCCTTCAGGTTCTCCACCAGGTACGACAGCGTCTTGCCCGTATCCACAATATCCTCGATCACCAGGACGTGGCGCCCACCAATATCGGTCTCCAGGTCCATCACCATCCTGACCGCACCGCTCTCGGTGCTAAAGCCGTAACTCGAGATCCCGATAAAATCCAGGCGCACGGGGATGGTGATGGCGCGCATCAGGTCTGACAAAAAGACGATCGCCCCGCGCAGCAGCCCGATGAGGACCAGCTCCTGGCCCGCATAATCGCCAGAGATGCGCCGTCCCAGTTCGGCCACCCTGGCCTGAATGGCTTCTTCCGAAACCAGCACTTCGGCAATGTCGTCGTGCATATCCACGCTTCACTCCTTGGTGAGAGGTGCCGGCAACGTCCCGGGCCAGCACAGTATATGACAAAAGGAGGGGATTGTCAACCCGACTCACGAGCACACCAACGACCAACGACGGGTGCTGTAAGGTCGCGTATTGCGCTCTTGGCATCGAGGAACAGAGCATCCAGGCGCGATCTGAACGGCCGGATGCCCATCCGTCGAGACGCCAAGACGCCGACGAACTCAAGAGACAGTACAATCTTACCGTGCGCGGCGCAGCACCAGCGGCAAATAGATCTGCTGCGAGGCGACGGTAGACGTTGGCATCATCGTCGGCACCGGCGTGGGCACCAATGCAGTTCTGCCAAAGACGTGGCCTTCGACGTGCTCGTACTGGTAACCAAGTGACACGGCTGTTTCTACCTCACTCCAGTCCGTCGTGTAAAAGTGGTCGTTCATGCCCGAGTGATAAGAGCGGTAGAGTGGTTCTGTGTAGTACTGGCTGTTAGAGCTACCGAGCACGTAACCAGAGATCGCTTCAAGCACATATCCGACCTGAATCGCGGTATCCTTTTCCGCTTCCGAAGTCGTGTAAAAGTGCTTCTGCCAGCCGTCGTGCCACAAACGGTAGAGCGGCTTGGCGCCGGGTGCATAGCAGCTTGCATTCATGGCCGCGTACCCTTCCACTCCCTCGTACACCCATCCGTCCTTGCCGCTTCCCAGCTCGTTCCAATCTAGCGTGTAAAAGTGCTTGTGCATGCTGTCGCTCCAGTAGCGAATCAGCGGCTTGAGACACCAAGTACTCGGCGGCGGTGTCGGCGTCGGTCCCGGCACATAGTCTTCGTGTGCCTGAATAAAGTACATTGGGTTCCAGGTATAGGTCAGAATCTCGCCCGTGGTGGTCCACCACCAGGGATGATGGGGCTGGTTGTCGCGCTCCATCTGAAAGTGTAGGTGGGGGCCGGACGAGTATCCGGTGGAGCCGACCTCTCCAAGCTTGGCCCCCTTGTCGACCCACACCCCCCAGCCAAGGCCCGGCTCGATATAGCTCAGGTGGGCATAGATGGCATACACGGTTCCGCCGTACCCATCTTCGTACGGGATGTTGTCGCAGCGGAGCACGATCTGCCAACCCAGATTCATCGTGCCTTTGTCCGGCGCGCCTGTATTATCGCCACACACTCCATACGCCGCCGCCCCGGGGACCGCTTCTACCGAAATGATCGGACCGACGCAAACAGCCACGACAGGCGTGCCACATCCAATTCCTGTAGACCCACCGGCCATATCGACGGCGGGATGGGGGCCTGACAGAACACACCCGCCATAATCAGGATAAAGGCCTGTGTATCCATCCCAACAAGTGTCATTGTAGTCTCGGATGTTTAGCGGCTTTTGCATGCCGTCGTAGTCGGACAGGGCGGCTGGTGCTTCGAGGAGCTGCAAATAAGGCACCAGCCCGGGTGCTGCTCCTTTGCGATCCGCAATCTTGGTGATCGTGCCGTCCAGCATCACGCGGTAGATCGTTTGGGTGCGATCGTCAAAGAACTGGATCGCCTGACCACCCTCTTCCCACGCAACAGAACGCGTTTTGCCAAAGACAAGCACTGCCCAGAATCGATCGGTGGGCGCGAGGCACCATTGCTGCTGGGAGACCAGGTCGGCGACCCACAACTCGACGCTCGCCTGTGCAGGATTGAACCACACGTAGGCCAGCTGCGTTGAGTCGGGTGACCAAACAGGACTGGTGGGCATGCCGCCATCACGTGGCAGCACTAGATCGACGGCCGCGGCAGTCTCCAGATCGACTAGGACGATCTTGGTAGTCACAGTCTCGGGCTCAATGACCTCCACGAGCGCCACACGCTGCCCGTCCGGCGATAGCACGACGAGGCTGCTGCGAACAGCCCCGGACGCAGCCGTGTAGATGCTCCGTCGCGTGCCTGTCGCCTCATTGATAGCCACAATCTCTGCGACGTTCGAATTTTGATCAACCTCCAATCGCACTCTGCTTTGGTCAAAAAGTGAACCGTTGGCTAGCGCAAAAGTCGATACGCTCAACACAATGATGATCAGCAATAGGGGGATGAACCATTTGCCATGGACTGTCTTCATTTTGGCTCCTTTGCGATTGACAAATGACGGCTGACATACAAAGCGGCTGGTGAGGCAGGCACAAGCGAACTCGTACACTGACTAACCTGCAATTCTCTGAAAATCACGAACCCGCGTACAGACGCCAACATTATACCATTGCTAGAAAACAAGGGCAAGAAATAAAGAACAAGAGCATGTATGCGCAAACAATTCGCAGAGACAAAAAAGAGCGAACTCGGCAACTGAGGCGTGCCTATTTACTACCTGGGGATACGTCTGCACCATCATATCCGCCGAGGTTCAGAGCGACTTGCGCCCCGAGCCAGGTTGGTGTACAATGAGACCAGGTCGGATTCGGCCGCCTGTTGCGGCCCGAACGGACGCTGTCTGAAAACCCGGCCAGAGGCAAGAGAGGCGATGAGGACACCTCACTTTCTCAAATTGGCGGAAATCGACGACCACCGCTTCATCATGGCCTGCCGCCACGGCATGGTCCACCTCACCTGGGGCCGGCTCACGGTGCGGTTCACGCGCGACGAGTTCCGGCGCGTTGCCGGCATCCTCCAGCGCGCCATTGACGGCCTGCCGCCCGTGTTCGTGCAGGACGGAGAGATCCACGTCACCTACCGGGCCGACAGCGAGAGTGAGCTGCGCCTCGGCACGCTTGTCCTGCTGCTACGCGGCGACGAGATTGTCGAGCTGGCAGGCGCCGCCCGAGAGGCGATCCACCATCTCGACGACATCATCGCCTCTGGTGTGTGGGAGCGCCAGGAAGCCGATGACGAAGCTCCCCCCGACCTGACGTCAACCCTCCGCGGGACACACTTCTCGCTCAACTGATTCTCGACAGAAAAGGACCACGTGATCATGCAAGAGCGGTCAAAACCGAAGGGCATGACTGCATTCTGGCTTGTCTGGGCCGGACAACTGGTCTCGATGCTGGGCAGCGGCATGACCAACTTTGCCCTGACCATCTGGGTGTTTGAAGAGACAGGCCGGGCCACTGAACTGGCCCTATTGGGCGTGTTCTTTATGGTCCCCCTGCTGGCGATGAGCCCGGTCGTGGGCGTGATGGTCGATCGCTACGACCGGAAGCTGATGATGATGCTCAGCGACCTGGCCGCCGGCCTGACCACGATCGGCATCTTTTTCCTCTATTTATCCGGTAGCCTGGAGGTTTGGCACCTCTACGTGAACGCGGCCATCAACGGTCTCTTCCAGGGGTTCCAGTGGCCCGCCTACTCGGCGGCGCTGGCGCTGATGGTGCCCAAGAAGGAGTATGTGCGGGTCAACAGCATCCTGGAGATCGTGGGGCCGGCGTCAGGGATCGTCTCTCCCATTTTCGGCGGGGCGATTATCGGCCTGGGCGAGACGAGTGGGTTTGACGGGTTCTTTCTGATCCTGCTCATCGACATTGTGACCTTCCTGGCCGCCATCGGCGCGCTGCTGCTCATCCAGATCCCCAAGCCGCAGCGCACGGAAGCCGGGCGGCAAGGTGCCGGCGGATTCTTCAAAGAGGCAATTTACGGCTTTCGCTACATTTTCGACCGCCCGCCGCTGCTCGCGTTGCAAGGGGTCTTTATGCTGGGCAACCTCTTTTACAGCATCGCGGCTGGAACACTCCTGGCGCCCATGCTCCTGGCCCGCACTGGCAGTAACGCCTGGATCTTTGGCGCCTCGCAGACCATCGGCGCGGTGGGCATGGTCATCGGCGGGGTGGCGATTGGGGCGTGGGGTGGATTCAAGCGGCGCATCCACGGCGTGCTCCTGGGCTGGGGTATCTCTTTTGTCGGCATCCTGATCACCGGCCTGGGCCGCCCGGAGCCAGCGTGGATGATGGGCCTGTGGGCGGCAGGCATCCTGATCAGCGCCCTGGTTGTGTCGCTGGTCAACGGCTCGAACCAGGCCATCTGGATGGCCAAGGTGGCCCCCGACGTGCAGGGCCGCGTCTTTGCCACGCGGCGGCTCATCGCCTGGGTGGCCAACCCGCTGGCCCGCCTGATCGCCGGGCCGCTGGCCGACTATGTGCTCGAGCCCGCCATGAGCGAGGGTGGCGACCTGGCTGGCGTCTTTGGCAGCCTGGTGGGCACCGGCACCGGTGCGGGCATGTCACTCCTCTTCCTCCTCACCGCCGTCGCCGGCCTGGCCATCGTCCTCGGCGCCTATCTCGTCCCCATCGTGCGCAACGTCGAAGAGCTCCTGCCCGATCACGAGGCGGCGGCGCAAGAACCCGCTCTCACCTAACGTGCGCGAGCAAGGTATCTGGCAGCGGATCGGTCGTGATGTGCACATCCGTTTCTGGGGACATCTTCCCTCCCCTGGACGATCACTGCAAGGTGCGCCGCATCCCTTGCCTCACAGATGTGGTAGAATATACACATCGAGCTGGGAGATGTGAGATGAGAACCAATGTAGTCATCGACGACGTACCTTCTCTGAAACCTTACTTTACCCTTACTGTACGTGGCCGCGCCCGTCGCCTGCGGGCACTGGCGCTCAACGCGCTTGCGCTCTACGACCTGGACGTCGCCCGCCTGCGCCTCGTCACCAACGACATGAACGGCATCTTTCGCCTCGATACGCGCGATGGGAGCAAATACATCCTGCGCGTGACCGCGCCCGAAGGCGCCCACCGCCTCGACGACGTCACCGCCGAGATGGACTGGCTGGCCGCCCTGGCCCGCGATACCACGCTCAGCGTGCCGTGCCCCGTGCCGGCCCGGGACGGCTCGCTGGTCGTGGAGGCCGGCGCCCCGGGGGTTCCGGAGCCGCGTTGGTGCGTGATCTTTGGCTGGGTGCCGGGCAAGAACCTGGCCGAAGCGATGTCGGAGCCCAACGTCGCCCGGCTGGGCGAGCTGATGGCCCGGCTGCACGCCCATGCCCTGACCTATCACCCGCCCGCCGCCTGTGACCTGCTCCGCTTCGACCGCGTCTTTCCCTTCGACGAGCCAGTGGTGCTGTTCGACGAGCGACATGCCGCCCTGTTTACGCCCGAGCGATACGCCATTTATCGGCAGGCCATCGCCTGGGCGCAGGATTCCATCGACCGGCTGAAGGCCAGTGGCGAGCCGATGCGCCTCCTGCACGGCGACCTGCACCAGTGGAACGTGCGCCTGGCACGCGGTGTGCTCTCGCCCATCGATTTCGAAGACCTGATGCTGGGCTGGCCCGTCCAGGACATCGCCACCACGCTCTACTACTTTCCAAAGGACACCTACCCCGCTCTGCGGGCTGCTTTCCAGGAAGGCTATTGCCGCCATAGCCCCTGGCCTGAGCGCCACCGTCCGTGGTCCTCGAGCCACGGGGGGGAAATCGACTCGTTCATCGCCGCCCGCGCCGTCGGCCTGGCGAATTTCGTGCTCAACGACCCCAACCCGGAATGGAAGGAGCAGGCCGCCGAGTTCATCGAGCGTACCGAAATGCGCCTGCGGCGGTTGATGGGCTGATAAGATAGAGCCGGTGGCCAATTAGAATACTCTATCTCACTGAATACACGAGGAGACCCGGACATGCTGGAATACACGATCACGCTGACCGATTCACCGGACCCAGCCGACATTGACGTAGTAAAACAGGGATTGGATCGCTACGATGCCACGCAAGGGGCGACCGTCGACTGGGTGCCGCTGGCGCTGTTTGCCCGAGACGCCGATGGTCTCATCGTTGCCGGGCTGACCGGCAGCACCTACTGGGGCTACCTGTACGTCGGGCGCCTGTGGACCGACGAACACTTCCGCAACCTGGGATTGGGCAGCCGGCTGCTGGCCGCTGCCGAACAGGAAGCCGTGCGGCGTGGCTGCCACGCGGTCCACCTGATGACGGGCGACTTTAATGCGCTGCCCTTTTACCAGAAACGGGGAT
>JAFGIA010000217.1 GCA_016929795.1 Anaerolineae bacterium | reverse complement strand
GATGAACGTGCAGGGTGAGGAGGTCGCCAAGCTCGACCAGTACGCCAATGCGACCATCGTGCGGCTGAACCAGTTCACCGGGCGCCTGGCAGTGATGGCGTCCGAGGAGACACCCGACATCATTCCAATCCCGGAAGAGTATGCTCTCGGGCGCTACTGCCTGCTGTTCGATCCACTCGACGGCTCGTCGAACATTGACTATTCCGTGAGCATCGGCACCATCTTTGCGATCCTGCGCCGCACGTCGCCCGACGGGACGCCGGGCACGAAGGAAGACTGCCTGCAGTGCGGGCGCCAGATCGTAGTTGCGGGATACGTGCTCTATGGCCCGAGCACAATGTTTGTCTACAGCGCAGGCAACGGCGTGCACGGCTTTACGCTCGATGAGACGGTGGGCGAGTTCCTGCTGACGCATCCCGACATCATGATCCCGTCAAAAGCCCAGTTCTACAGCGTGAACCAGGGATACGAGCGCTTCTGGGCGCGCGAGATCCAGGAATTCACCCATTGCCTGCAGCAGATGGACATGAAACTGCGCTACATCGGCTCGCTCGTGGCCGACTTTCACCGCAACCTGCTGGGCGGCGGCATCTTTTACTACCCGGCGGATACGCGCGATCCCCAAAAGCCGCACGGCAAGCTGCGCGTGCTCTACGAGGCGAACCCACTCGCGTTCCTGGCCGAGCACTCGGGAGGCGCGGCGTCGGACGGGCGGGGGCCGATCCTCGACATCGAGCCGGCAGAGCTCCACCAGCGCACGCCGCTCTTCATCGGCGACAAAGAGTTGGTGGCAATGGCCGAGGACTATATCCGGGGGGCGCTGCCGTAACCACGCGGCGCGGACTGTGCTGAGGTGGTGCGACGCGGATGCGGCAACGATGTGGCGCATCCGCTTCCACCGCTCGTCACGGCGTCACGCTCCAACCAGAGGACGCGACAATCACGCAGACGATCGGGCCCAACATGACCAGGCCAAAGACCAGCCAGGTCGTCAAAGATCGCCAGATCGAGAAGCGATGCACTTCGGCAATCGTCAACACGTTGAGCACGATCTGCCATAGGCTCGCCACCAGGGCGAGCAGCCCGGCACCTGCCAACCCCAACGCGAACAACAGGTTCGTTTCAACGCTCGGCATGTCGCTCTGGAACAGCTCCAGACCCAGAACCGCTACGAGAAGAGCAAAGACGGGCAGCATCGTCACACTCGGCAGCGCTGACCAGGCAAGTGCGGCACGCACCTCTTCCGACTCGGCCTCCCCTCCCAGCCTCGCGCCGATGAACCGGAGAAATGCAGCGCCCACGTACACGCCGATCAGCCATCCAACCGGCCCCAAAATCGCGACCGTTGCGAGGATGCCGCCCAACGACATGGTGTCGCCCGCAGAGCGCGAAGAGGACGTGTCGATGGCACGGGCCCACCCTGCGAGAACCACCAGGGGCAGAAAGCCATACCGCGGGTTGACGTCGACGATCTGGCGGATGGTGCGACGCGGCCAGATCCAGATCGTGAGCCACGAGATGAGGGGTGAGGCAGCAGAGCGTTCGTCCGCGGGATGGTCACTCGCTGGGAACATATCGACGGCAGCGGTGGCACCTACCGCCGGCGCCGAGTGGCGCACCCCGGCGTCGACGGCAGGCTGTAGCTCTGGATGCTGTGCAAGCACGTCAGCGTGGACAGGGGCACGCACGGCTTCTGCCGCCGCCTGGCGCACCTGGTAGCTGGGATCGCGCTCTTTGGCCGCCAACAGCGCACGGACGATGCTCACGTCACTGGTCTCGACCTCACCCAGGGCGCGTGCAGCGCCGATGCGCTCGGGGTAGGATGTTTCAGGGGCCAGGGAGCGCACCAGATGTGCGCTCGAAATCGACTGCGATGATTCCATAGCAACCTCTTTGTGCTGCAATAGTCCGTTACTGGTCCGCTTCCTCCAGCGCGCGCACGGCAGCCTCCACACTGCGGCGGCCAGCCGGCTCGGCCGTCTCGAGCCACCGCCGGTACACCGGAAGCAGGGCGGCGAACTCGGGGCGCAGGCTGGCCGTCATGCTGCGCGCGACGTCACCCAGCACCCACAGGCTGTCGGCATCGGTGACGGCCTGCTGTTCCCGGATGAACTGCTTGACCGGCTCGACGTCGCCGCGGGCGGCGACACGCAGCGCAAAGCTGAGCGCGCGCTTGACGTCGCGGTCGGGGTCGCCCAGGGCCGGTGCCAGGAGCGGCACCACGCAAGCCGTGTATTCCGGCCGCTCCATTGGCAGCCGGCCGAGAGCGGTCAGCGCCGCACGGCGCACCCACTTGTTGTCGTCGGTCACCCACGCGCCCAGCCGGTCGAGCCACGTGTCCGGGTCCTTGCGCAGCACCGGCTCGAGCGCCTTCATCGCAAGCTGGTCACAGTCCTCCCAATACGCACAGCCCTGCGCCAGCGCATAGATGACTGGCACGACCAGGTCGGGATCGGCCAGCTCCATCGGGCCGAGCGCCACCGCTGCGACGATCCGGCCCTCACGGCCATACTGCGCCCACAGCCGCTCCACGAGGGGTAGGAACTCGACCACGCGCCGCCGCGCGTGTACGCCGATCTCTTTGCCGATGGCGCGCAGGACCGGCACAGGCACGCCGGCGGCATCGAGGCCGGCTTCCGCTGCGCCATAGTCCGTGCCGGCCTCTGCACGGTCGACCGGCGCAGCGCGCACCCAGATGCCCTGCAGGCCGCCGGCTACCACGTCCGCGACGTCTGGCTCGTACGTGACCAGGCGCTCGGCAGTTGCCGCGGCAGCCTCTTTTGGATTCAAGTCCATCTTTTTCCCCCTTCTCAGAACCTCCCCGCGATGGAAATCCACGGCTGAAGCCATTACTACGAACGGGCAGGTGCCGGGGTTTGTAGTAGCGACTTCAGTCGCTTTTTTCGGGTGCCTGGAGCAGAAGAAAGAAGGCGGCACCTCCCGCCAGAATTGCACTCTCTCCCTCAACCCGGCCCAGGAGTTGGTCAGGCGTGATCCCCTCGCGGCGCAGGTACACCTTGCCATTCTCCTCCACCCGCCCGACGTTCAGATCCGGGCCGCCGGGCACGTGCAGATAGATCTTGCCATCCTCTTCCACCCGTCCCAGGTAGCGGTCGGGGCCGACAAGGTGTTGATACACCTTGCCGTCGCGCTCGACGCGCCCCTCGTATCGGTCCGGCCCCAAGCGCTCGCCGTACACCCGTCCGTCGTCTTCTACCCTGCCAGCGTAATCGTCGGGGCCCACTTGATGCCGGTATACCTTGACCATCACTCGCCTCCTGTGCACGCCACGCCCTCTATC
>JAFGIA010000216.1 GCA_016929795.1 Anaerolineae bacterium | reverse complement strand
GCCGTCGGCCTGGCCGAGCCGATGCCCGAGATCATTCTCGCCAATGTGTGGAACCTGACGCGCCGCTACGCACCCGAGCTGCGCTTTTTGACGAGCGGTGGCGACGCGCTGGAGGCGCTCTGCCGGCGGCGTAACTACTGCAGCCACCTGGAGATGGTGCGCCACACGCCGGGCACGCAGCGCATGCACGAGATCCAGCAGCGCCTGCGCGAGAGCCGCCAGGTACCCGAGCACAACAACTTTTTGAACCTGGAGCACATGGTGTTCCACCCTGCCGGCTCGATCAAGGTGCTGCACTATGAAAACCGCTTTCCCGACGCTGACCTTTCGCCGACAAGCATTGTCGCCAAGACCTTTCTTTTTTTGGCCATGCTGCTCAAGGCAGTGGAGATGAGCCAGTATGGGGTGATTCACGTCGGGCGTATCGGCGAGTGGCGGCGCAAGGAGGTGCTGCTCAACCTGCTGAGCAACAACGACGGCAACCTGGCGACGAGTGATACGCAGGGGGTGACGCCCGAAATCGTGGAGGAGCTGCGCAGTGGGACGCGCGAGCTGCTGGATCTGCTCAAGCCGACGTTCGACCGCTTTGAGCACAACCCGAGCTACGAGGTGCTCAGCCTGCTGGCCGAGACGCCCATCTCGCTGCTACGTGTGGGCGGGCGCGATTGGCCCGAGATCGAAGCGTTACTTGCTGAACGTGCCGCAACAGAGGAAGGCGCGCTCGACCAAACCGACCAGAAGCTGATGCGCTGCATCGAACTGGCTGAGCTGACAGGCTGCGCAGAGATCGACGCCTGGAAGTGGACCGTCGCCCATACCCTTTTCCTGGCACCCCAGGAGCTCGAGCGCCGGCTCGATGCACTCGACAGGCTGCGTGGGCTACGGTGGGATGAGCGGGTGGGGGCGGTGGTGTTTGTCAAGTAGGGAATTGGGAGATTGGGTGCGGGGCGGCAGCGATTTGTTACCTTCGGGAGGGGTTTGTGTGTGGGCTGGCAGGGATTTTCATCTGTCCGGGTGAGCGGACAGAGCAGGAGTGGGCCGAGATCCGCGACTGTTTCACGCAGACGCTGCTTTTTAATGAGGAGCGAGGGCGCGAGGCGTCGGGGGTAGCCTTGGTGCGCAGCGATAGCAGTCTCCTGCTCTTCAAGGCGCCGGTGCCGGCCACTGAGCTGGTCGAGATGGATGGCTACCGGCGGGTGGTGGATGCCCTCGGGCCAGAGACGACGTGCCTGCTGGGCCACACGCGCATGCCGACCAAGGGCAGCCGCTGGAACAATGCCAACAACCACCCGGTGGTGGCCGGCCACGTCGTTGGCATTCACAATGGGCACATCAAAAACGACGACCAGCTCTTTGCGGCGTTGGCGCTGCCTCGCCAGGGAGAAGTGGACAGTGAGATCATCTTCCGGTTGCTCGATACCCTGTCGCCTGCAGGGGATGATGGCCGCTACATGGCGGCTGTAAAAAACGAGATGGCACGGCTGGAGGGCCGGTTCGCGACAATGAATGTGGACCTGCGCCGGCCTGACAGGCTACTCGTCCTCAAGAATGAGGCGCCGCTGTGCGTGCACTATCACGCCCCATGGCAGGCTCTCTGCTTCTCTTCACGCTACCTCTTTTTGCGCAAGGCGTTTGGCCGATCGGTGGTGACCGAGGCCCTCGACTCGGGCTATGGCTACCTGTTCGATGCGGCAGGCCTGCCCGCGTGCGGCAAGGAACCCTTGGAAACGCTTGAAATAGCAAGCAAAAAGTGGTAAAGTGCTTGTTACTTGTGAGTTGCCCTTGAGGGGGAGTAAATGGCTGGCGAGCGAATACTGATCGTTGACGACAAAATCGAGACCGTGACCCTCATCACTGACTTGCTGGAGCCTCTCGGGTACCAGTTGAGGACGGTGAGTGATGGCCGCGATGGGCTCAAGATGGCATTGGCTGATCCGCCTGACCTGCTGCTGCTCGATGTGAGCGTGCCGGGTATGTCGGGACTCGACGTGCTGGAGGCATTGCACCGGCAGGAGTTTGCCCCCCCCGTGATCCTGATGGCCGTCGGTGGATCAGAAGAGGTGGTGGTGCGCGCGCTTCGATTGGGCGTGCGTGACTATATCCTCACCCCATTTGACATAAATGAATTACTTGTATCGATCGACTGGGCGCTCGCAGAGTGCCGCCTGCGCGCCGAGCGGGAGCGGTTGGTTTCCGAGCTGCAGGTAGCTAACGACCAGTTGACGCAGCGCATGCGGGATCTGGTGACGCTGCAGGCCGTGGGGCGCTCTGTCGCCTCGGTCATGCCGCGTGACCAGGTGCTGCACCGCATCCTCGACGCGGCCCTCTACCTGACTGGCGCGGATGCCAGTGTCATATTCCTGGTTGAGCCGGCAGGGGGCGAGCTGCGACTGGAGGCGGTGCGCCATGCGCAGGGCTATACAGCAGGCATCGACAGGGACGTAGGCGACGGGCATGCGGTCGACGTGCTGCGCTCGGGCCAGCCGATTCGGCTGTCGCCGGCGGAGCGGCAGAGCGGCGTCACCGGGTACCTTGGGAAACAACCTCACTCGCTGCTTTACGTCCCGGTGCGCTTGGGCGACATGCCCATTGGCGTGATGGGGGTGGCATCGGTGCGTGAGGCGCGCGCGCTGCCGGCAGAGGCCGAGAGCCGCCTGACTGCACTGGCCGATTATGCCGCGATCGCACTCAGTAACTGCCGCCTGTACGAAGAGGTGGAGCAGCGAGCCCGGCAGCTCGCGGCAGTCAACCGCATCGCGCGGACGGTTGTGTCGTCCCTCGATCTCGATACTGTCATCACCACCGTCGTACGCGAGGTGCGCGAGAGCGTGCGTGCCGAGACGGCGTCGGTCGCACTGCTCGACGAGGAAGCGCAAGATCTGGCATTTGATGCCGTGCTGGGCGACGACGATCAGATGGTGAGACATTTTCACATGGCCGTAGGACAGGGAGTCATCGGGTGGGTGGTAGAGCATGGACTGTCGGCGCGCATCGACGATGTCAGGCAGGATCCGCGCTTTTTCAGCGGGATCGACCGGGCCACTGGCTTTCATACCCGGTCGCTGCTATGCGTGCCCCTGATCCTATCCGGGCGCATCATCGGTGCCATCGAGGCAGTGAACAAGACGGATGGCGGCGCGGCGGGCGAGGGGCACGCTTTTGGGTTTACGCCCGAGGACGAGGCTCTGCTGCAGGGTGCCGCCGCGTTTGTTGCCCTCGCCGTCGAAAATGCGCGGCTGCATGCCGCCGCGCGCAAAGCAGTTGCCACCGAAACATTGCACGATGCGGTCGTCACCCTGGCACACCACGTCAACAACCCACTCCAGGCGCTGATGGGCGTTGCCCAGAAGCTCAGGTGCGAGGCAGCAGACTGGGCCTCAGAGACGCCGGCCGCAAACACACCGGTGGCGCACATGGCCGATGTCGTCGAGGAGAAGGTGCGCGAGGTTTCGATCGTGCTGTCGATCCTCCAGGACATTGTTATGCCCCAGAACAAGTCATACCTCGGCGCGCTGCACATGATCGATATTGAGGAGGAGTTGCGCAGGCGGCTGGAGGATACCCGCCAAGGCGGGCAGGGAAGCGATAGCTTGTGAATGGCCTGCGTGCGCGCTGCGAGCACTGCCTGAGGGTGCCGGATGGCGAGATCGGCTACCCCTGGGGGGAGGGTTGGTCAAGCAGGGGGGTCTCGATGAAGGCTTTCAACTGCTCTTCGGCGTTCACGTCTGCTAGTGGTGAGAACGTCACTCGCACAGAGGTGTTGTCGAAAACACCTTGCACCACGTAGGTCCGGCTGCGGTCGATGCGGAAATAAGGGCGGGGAAAATCGGGAAAGAACTGCAGCTTGCCCTGGCGAGCCATACGCCGCATGACCATCTCCCCAACAGGTTCGGACAACCAGATCTCTTTGACTACCGAGCTGTCCAGGCAGTTTTCCAGGACCTGCGAGTCCACGACATGTACCATGTCACGCTACCAGTTGGGCAACCGCTGCCGCCAGGGCATCCACCTGCTCAGGGCTATTGGCCGGACCGACACTTGCGCGGATCGTTCCCAGCGGCGCGGTGCCGGTTACCTGGTGGATGAGAGGTGCGCAATGCAGGCCACTGCGGGTGATGATGCCAAACGATGTCCGAAGTACGTAGCCCATTTCTTCAGGCGCCCACCCGTCCACGGCAAAGGAAACGATCCCAGCGCGCCCATCGTTGCCAGAGAGGGGTAGGAGGCGTACCCCTTTCACTCTTTCGAGTTTGACGCGGAGGCGCTCGACCAAGTGGTGGCGGTGTGCACCTTCGACCTCGACCCCACGCGCACGCACGGCTCGCACTCCGGCAAGCAGGCCCACTACCCCAGGGAGATTGGGGGTGCCGGCCTCGTGCCGCAGCGGGAGATCGGGCGGATGAAGGAGGCTTTCACTGCGCACGCCGGTGCCACCTACGATCAGTTGTGGAAGATGTCTGTCGGCCAGCACCAATCCGCCAGTGCCTGGCAGACCCAGAAGCCCTTTGTGGCCTGCGAAGGCGATGTACACTTGCCCTGGAAGGTGTTGATGGACAATCGGGATGGCACCGGCGCTCTGGGCGGCATCGACCAGAAGGGGAATGCCGGCCCCGGCCGCGATTTCTGCCACCTCGGCCGTTGGCTGGATGCTACCGGTGACATTCGATGCATGTGTCATCACAATCAGGCTTGTGTCTTTGGTAACCGCCGCGGCTACTGCCTCAGCGGAGATTTGCCCGGTTGGATCGGGCCATACGTGGGTCACGGTCACCCCCTGGCTTTGCTGGCGATGGGCGATGGGACGCAGGACTGAATTGTGTTCGAGCATCGTGGTGATGACGTGGCTGCCTGGCTTCACCAGGGCGTGAATCACGAGGTTGATCGCGTGGGTAGCTGACGATAGCAACGCGAGCCGGTTCGGATCCTCTACACCAAAGAGTGCTGCCAGCTCAGCTCGGCAGGTGGCAAGCGGGTCCTCGACAATGGAACTCTCGCGGCCGGGGTCAGCCGGTGGCTCCAGAAGCCACCGGCTGACCGCCTCGACCACCGTGGTCGGCTTGGGAAACGATGTCGCGGCGTTGTTAAGATAGATCACGGCTACGCGCTCGCGCTCTACCTCTTTCCTACTTTTGGGTGACGACGAACTCACCGTAAGGATCACCGACCTCTATGCCCCTGGTTTGTTCGCAGGTAAAAGAGTCCATGCCGTTGGGGTAGGCGGCGGCGTAAGCGAGCTCGAAAAAGGCGGCACTGACCCCCCGGATCATGTACGCGCGCGGCCCCTTGCCTTTGCTGTCGGCCTCATAGTAGTCGACCGCGCGCACAACCATCCGCTCACCTTCCTTGATCTGGACGATGCCCGACTTGGCCCAGCCCCAGGCGGTAAAGACGGCATAGGCGCCGCGCAGCACATCCTTGGCCCCTTCGGTGACCATGGGCATAACCACCGACTGAAACTCGGGGGAGGTGATGATGCCATAGCCGGTGTGGTAGCCGCACTCGTAGGCGCAGCGCACCAGCGCGTCTTCCATCTGTTGTTCGCGCTCGGGGGGAACGATGCTCATCATCCGCTCGGCGACTGTGTTCCAGAATGCGGTGGGCAGTTGATTGACGAGGACGTTAAAGGCGGGAATGAGGCCGTCATCGTTGGCCTGGGCTTCGATGTTGACGAGCTGCTTGACAACTTGATCGCGCATAACTGTCATGGTTATTCTTCTCCTTGCTCACGAGGCCCTGACCACGAGGACGCTCTCGGGCGCCCCCATTACGATGGACGCCGTCTCGGCAACCTTGTAGCTGCGTGCCGGCCTGGAATACGCGGCAGCAAACATGGCCGCCAGGAATCCACAGGTGACATAATTGATCGGTTTGTTGTAGTTGCCCCACTTGTTAATCCAGCCTTCATCTACGTGGGAATGCTTGAGCTTTGCTTGCCCGCCGCCCGCCACGCCTGTCACTTCCATCAGCCCGAGGCCCATGAAGGAGTAGTACTCGGCACCAATGGCGAGCCTCTCTTCCGGTGAGATGATGCCGTGTTCGGCAAAATAGCTATCCAGCACTGGTCGGATCGAATCCTCGGTGGCTTCGCGCAGCACCCGATCCGCTCCCAGATCGGCAAAGCTCTCGGCCAACTTGGAGGTCAGGGTCATGTAATGGTGGCAATGGAGGACAACCTCGTGGCCGTTGATAGAGTGACGAAAGGTCTCCTCGTCAAAGGTGTGATTGATTTTCAGCGCCATTCCTTATCCTCCATGCCTAGAAGAAGCTAACCATCTCTGCCACGAGCGGTTTAATCATGTGGCGAACGATCCCCAGTTGAGAGGCATCCGGGGTCACCAGGGCAATGATAGCATCGCCCACTGGCCGAGAGATGATCACCGCTCCTTTGTACTGGATGAACAAGTCCTGGTAGGTGTCGATCTGGAGCTCCTTCCCCATTCTCTCGATGCTGTTGATGGCATTCGCCAGCGATGCGCCCAGGGCGTCGAGGCTGATCGACCTGGTGCCACCTGCTGCCTCAATCACAAAGCCGTCACGCCCTACAACCACTGCGGTGCTGATTCCCGGTACTCCAAGGAAATCATTCAGAATATCAGTTGTTGTTCTTGATGCCATATTATCCTTCCTCATTTCTTCTTTGATTTGGAGCGTATCTTGACGCTCTTCATTGCGCCGTTGGAGCCCCTCCATGAGCAGGGCAGACCAGGGGGTGTGGATTGTTCGCGCCGGTGGGTCGACCCCGGTTTCCAGACTGAATACTCCCTCTTCCCATGTCAGGATCCGATAAATCACCTCCTCTCCATCCTGAACCGCGAGATCCCTGCCAGGGTGAAGGATCGCGTGGACGATGTTGCCTTGGGCGAAATAGAGGATCGCTTGCGCGCCATCTTTCTGGATGCTCAATCGCGCACTGGCTCCTTCCTGGCAAGTCAACTGCACCAGCGTAGGAAGACCCATTTCGCTCAGACGACCCTGCATTGCCATTTTGCTGTCTCCGTGCGGCTGTGCGCTGTTCCATGGTGGCATTCAACCTCTGTGGAACAGGGCAGAGCGATGCTACTCACACTGTGCCGTGTTCTCTGTGTGCTTATTGTAGCACAAAATCGGCAGGATGTGGGTAACGGGTTCCTTCCGGTTTTATTCCACTTTTGGAACAGGGGACAACGCAGCGTATTGAGGGTTATTGGCGATCAGCCTACGAACAGGAGACCAAGATGTCAGACAAGCTGGCCGTGCGAATCTGGCGCCGAATCGCTTTCGCGGCGGAGCAGCTCCTCTTTGCGTTCCACGCCCCAGCGGTATCCACCCAGGCTGCCGCTGGCAGCCACCACCCGATGGCACGGGATGGCGAGCGCGATCCTGTTTGCCCCACACGCCTGTCCCACGGCCCGAGCGGCCGCCGGGCTGCCAACCTGGCGCGCGATCTCGGCATAGGTCCTCGTCTCGCCAGCCGGGATCTGTTGCAGCGCCTGCCACACGCGCTGTTGGAACTCTGTGCCCTGGATGTCGAGTGGCAAGCTGAGGCCACGGCGCGGCGTCTCCACGAACGCTACCACCCGGGCAACCCAGCCGGCAAGGCCTTCTTCATCCTCTCGCATGTCCACGCACGGGAACCGCTCTCGCAGCGCGTCCACCAGTTCTTGCCGTGACGTACCCAACTGGATGGCGCACACGCCGCGCTCAGTCACAGCTACCAATACCTGTCCGAGCGATGACTCGCCCAATGCAAAGCGCACCTCCGTGCCCGGCGCGCCACTGCCCAGCTCACTTGCTGCCATACCCAACCTCCCCACCACTCCTGCGTCCTACGTAGAAACGACTGCTCGCATTGTAGCACATTTTTGGCGAGGTGGCTACTTGAGGCTTGCGATCGAATTTCATCCCTCTCGCCACACGCCTACTTTTCACGATTGTATGGTATAATAGAGGCAAGCTTGGCTTTCTGCCGGGTATCAATAAGGGGGGTGCTCTACCGTCACTGCTGCCTGTACCTGATGCTGCCGAGCTGTCGCCAATTCGGCTTTGGAAGTGCGACACATCCGGTTCCTTGTCCGAGAGAACTTGTCTGACAGGAGATGCGATGTTGGCATACGCGAAAAAGCTCTTTGCTCCCCCGGGTTTCCCGGATGACGAGAACAAGACACGCACGGCACGGGTTCTCAACACGCTCGTGTGGAGCTCTATCATCGTGTTGGTGATGGCTGCCATTGTCTCGTCCACCCTGTTCGCCGAGAAGCGGCTTAGCTTGTTGTTCGTCACGGCGCTCCTTGTGCCAACCGTGGTGTCGCATTTGCTCTTGCGGTTTGGCCGCGTGCGATCTGCCAGCCTCGTTTTCGTCTCGGGCTTGTGGGCTACTTTAACGGCCTTGATCGCGCTGGCCGGCGGCATGGGAACTGCCGTCGCCAGCTTCTATCTCGTCTGTGCCGTTTTTGCCGGGCTGCTTCTGGGGACACGGGCCGCGCTTGTGATCTCTGCGCTCAGTGTGCTGGCGGGCCTGGGCATGGTGCTGGCCGAGCAGAGCGGCTCTCCCCTCCCGCGCCTCTTTCCCGTGCCCTCGAGGGCAGGTTGGGCTGACATCTTGCTCGGCCTGGCGATGATTATCGTAAGCATCGGTATTACACTCGATAGCGTCCAGGACGCACTTTCAGCGGCGCGGCGCGAGTTGTTCGAACGAAAAAAAGCAGAGGAAGCGCTAAAGCGCCGTACAGAGGAACTGGAAGTGCTGCGCGAGGCGGCGCAGGCGATGGGGGCCAGCCTCGACGTGAACGAGATCTTGCGCCTGATCCTGGATCAGCTCAAGCGTGTGCTCGTCTATGACACGGCTTCAGTCGTCATCTTTCGCGAAGGAAACATGCCCGACCTGGTTGTCGGCCTGGGTTTTGCCGACGAACAGGCTACGAGCCAGGCGGCAGGAAAGCTGCTGCAGGGCAGCCCGATCTTGCAGCGCATGAGCCGCGACTTGCAGCCGGTGGTCAGTCCCGACGTGCGCCAGTTGGATGGCTGGATCTGGGTGCCCGGGGCGGAACATGTACGCTCCTGGCTCGGCATCCCCCTGGTAGCTCGCGACACGATGATCGGCGCTTTGATGATTGATCATTCGCAGCCCGACTTTTTTGGCCTGCCCGAGTTGCAGACGGCTCACTCCCTGGCCCGACACGCTGCCCAGGCGATCGAAAATGCGCGACTGTACGACGAGACACTCCGCCGCAACCGCGAGTTGGCTCTGCTCAACCGTGTGATCGCCGCTTCGGCAGCAGGCCGCACGATCGAAACAATTCTCGAGACAGCCTGCCGCGAGCTGGCGCGGGCTTTTGACCTGGCCCGCGTGGCGGCTGTCCTGTTCAGTAGAGACAAGGCCCAAGCGATAGTGGTGGCCGAGTACCAGGCTGAAGGGATAGCGGCGCTCGTGGGCCATACCATTCCCCTTGATCCCGTGTCTCTGGCTCAGAACCTCCCCGAGCTCATGGTACCCCGCATGATGGACGATGCCAGAACCGACCCCCGCCTGGAAAAAGTTCGCGAGCTGTTCACAGGAGACAAGAAGGTGCCCCTACTCATCTTGCCCCTCATCAGTGAGGAGGAGCTGATGGGGAGCCTGACCATAGCAGCGGCTGGGCGCCGGCCCTTTGCCCTTGACGAGATGGACCTGGCGCAGCGGGTGGCCGACCAGGTCTCTGGCGCACTGGCCCGCATCCGGCTCGAAGACGAGCGCCGCCGGCTGGAAGAGCAATTCCGGCAGATACAAAAGATGGAGGCGCTGGGCCGCCTGGCGGGCGGCATTGCCCACGACTTTAACAACCTGATCGCCGTGATCCAACTCAGCTCGCAGATGATCGAGCGCCAATTGTCTTCTCAGGACTCCCTGGCGCCCTACGTGGCGCAGATCCGCGAGACGGGTGAACGGGCAACCCGGCTTGTCCACCAACTGCTCAGTTTTAGCCGGCGCGGCCTTGCCGAACCTCGTCTTTTGTGTCTCCAGGATATCGTAGATGATCTGCGGCCCATGCTGTACCGCATGGTCGGCGAGGATGTCGAGTTGATCTGGTCCATCCCCCGCGACCTGTGGTCGGTCAGGGCCGATCCTTCTCAGATCGAGCAGGTGATCGTCAACCTGATCGTGAATGCCCGCGACGCCATGCCCGGCGGGGGAACCATGACCATTGAACTGGCCAATGCCGTGATCGACCATGCATACGCCTCTGCACATATCAGCCTGGTGCCAGGTGAGTATGTCCTGGTGATCGTGAGCGATACCGGAGTGGGCATGGACGAAGAGGTGCAAGCACATATCTTTGAGCCTTTTTTCACGACCAAGCCGGCGGGAAAGGGGACAGGCCTCGGTCTGTCTATCGTCTTTGGCATTGTCACGCAGAGTGGTGGGCATATCGAGGTGGACAGCGAGGTGGGGCAGGGCACAAGGTTCAGAATTTATCTGCCCCGCGCCGGAGGCACATGATGATGCTGTTTGTTGCTGGCTGTTTGCTACTTGACAACCTGCCGACTCGGAGTATACTCACGCAAGCAGATCGATGATTGGAGAAACAGAGCGTGATACCTCGAACCGGTGGAATGGTACGTGGCACTGTGGCAGTGCTCCTATTTGCTGCCAGCGCCCTCGTGGCCCTGATACTCTTTGGCATCGTCGTGATTTCAGATCTGGAGGGCGCAACCTTTGACCCCGCGATCCGGGGTGGTGCATCGCTGAGCAGCCTCAGGTGCCCCGTGTTCATCTCGACGTCCGAGTCGGGTGTGGTGCGCGCGAGGATTGACAATCCTCTCGACAGGCCTGTTCAATACCTGGTGCGCGTGCACGTCAGCCAGGGGTTCGTGACGCTCTTTCGCCGGATTGACTACCAGGTGCCCCTCGATCCTGGAGAGAGCCAGACCCTCAGGTGGGAAATCTCGGATGCAGACGCGGCGTATGGCTGGCTGGTGCTCGTCAAGGTGTTGCAGTCGGCCAGCTATCCACTTCCGTCGCGCTCCGGCTCGTGCGGCGTTCCCGTCGTGCCGGTTCCCTTTCTGACGGGCACCCAGTTCTTCGGACTCTTGTTCGGCGCGAGCGTGGTGGGCATGGGCGCAGGCATTGCCTTGTGGCGGGCCGCAGGGCGGGCCGCAGGCCAGATGCGCTACGGTGTAGGCAATGCGATGATCGCCCTGGGAATCGCACTGGTGGCGGGCACATTCGTCAGCCTTGTCGTATCGTGGCTCCCCGGCCTGGTGCTCCTGACAGGCACACTGCTGATGGTGCTGGCGATCACCTTTTACTTTTTGTTCAAGGTGGAATAGGTAGATGGGATGAGGCGCGATCTGGAGGACCGGGCGCAAGCGCTCGGTTTTGACCTATTCGGTGTCGCGCCGGCCTGCGAGTTTCCTCACCTGCCCGCCTGGGCTGTGTCGGTGATTGTTCTCGGTATGCCGGCGCTCGACCCTGCCTTTGACCTGGAGCTCTATATCGACGAGGCGGGCGAGCAGCGCTGGAGCAAGTGGGCCTACGAGCGTTTGTCTGCTGGCGCGGCACGCCTGGCCCTGGCACTCGTCGAAGCGGGCCACAGGGCCATCCCCCTCACCTACGAGGACAGCCTGTCGCTCCTCGACCTGAAAGTGGCCGCCGGCCGGGCGGGCCTTGGTGTGCGCGGCCCCAATAACCTGGTCATTACCCGCCGCTTTGGCCCCCGCGTGCGCTTTGGTGCCGTCCTCACGGCGCTGCCTCTGCTGCCCGATACACCGCTAAACGACTATTATTGTGTGTGCTGCACCCGGTGCATCACGGCCTGTCCTACTGCGGCCCTGTCGCCTGCCGGGTTTGACCGCGCGCGCTGCATCGCCGAGTTTGCCCCTGGCCCCGAGATCGCTGCCTGGCAGCGTCAGATCGACCCTCGCCCCACTCCCCACACCCGTCGCCAGTGCACTGCCTGCATCGACGCGTGCCCAATCGGCAAGAAACTTCCCACTCGCTTCTGGCTCTACTAATAAGGGCAGATTGGCAAACGCCAATCTACCCTCTGCTGCTTGCTGCTTGCTGACAAATCGGGTATAATAGCCTGCCGAACGCTAGTTCTAGGATGGAGGAGCTTTATGCCTGACTTTCAGTTGGTGTCCGAGTTCAGGGCGACAGGCGACCAGCCGGCGGCGATCGAGCAGTTACTCGCCGGGCTGGAGCGCGGCTTTCGCCACCAGACGTTGCTCGGCGCGACAGGCACGGGCAAGACATACACGGTAGCAAAAGTGATCGAGCAAGTGCAGCGTCCGACGCTTGTCATGGTGCACAACAAGACGCTTGCCGCCCAGCTCTATGCCGAGTTCCGCGACTTTTTCCCGCACAATGCCGTCGAGTATTTTGTGTCCTACTATGACTACTACCAGCCTGAAGCCTATCTGCCCAAATCGGACACCTACATCGAAAAGGATGCCGACATCAACGAAGAGATCGAAAAGCTGCGCCTGGCTGCCACCGAGGCGCTGTTGACGCGCCGTGACGTGGTCATTGTCGCCAGCGTGTCGGCCATCTATGGCATCGGCTCGCCCGAGGACTATGGCCGAAGCGTAGTTGATCTGCGTACCGGCATGACCCGCCGCCGCGATGCCATCCTGCGCCACCTGGTGTCGATCTATTACGACCGCAACGACGTGGCCTTCAAGCGCGGCACCTTTCGCGTGCGCGGTGACACGGTCGACATCTTTCCCGCCTACCGCGACACGGCCGTGCGCGTCGAGTTCTGGGGAGACACGATCGAGCGTTTGACTGAGATCGACCCGCTGACCGGCGAGATCCTCGACGAGCGCCAGGCCGCGTACATCTATCCTGCGCGCCACTTTGTGACCCGTGCCGAAGTGCTGAGCCATGCCATCCAGGATATTGAGGAGGAGCTGGAAAAGCGGTTGGAAGAGCTGCGCGCGCAGGACAAGCTGCTGGAGGCGCAGCGCCTGGAGCAGCGCACGATGTACGACATGGAGATGCTACGCGAGGTGGGCTACTGCTCGGGCATCGAGAACTATTCCCGCCATCTCAGCCGACGCCAGGCGGGCGAGCCGCCCTGGACCCTGCTCGACTACTTTCCCGACGATTATTTGCTTGTTCTGGACGAGAGCCACATGACGGTGCCCCAGATCCGCGGGATGTATAATGGCGACAGGGCGCGCAAAGAAGTGCTGGTTGATTTCGGTTTTCGCCTGCCGTCAGCGCTCGACAACCGACCGCTCCAGTTCCACGAGTTCGAGGAGCGGATTAATCAGATGATCTATACCTCGGCTACGCCCGGTCCCTACGAGCGCCAGATGTCGGAGCAGATCGTCGACCAGATCATCCGCCCCACTGGCCTGGTGGACCCCGAGGTGCTTGTCAGGCCGATCAAGGGCCAGGTCGACGACCTGATCGGCCAGATCCGGCGCCGGGTGGAGCGTGGCGAGCGCGCCCTGGTGACCACACTCACCAAGCGCATGGCTGAGGACCTGGCAGACTATCTCGCCGAGTTGGGGATCAAGGTGCACTATCTTCACTCCGAGATCCAGACGCTCGAGCGCGTCGAGATCCTGCGCGATCTACGCATGGGCGTGTACGATGTGGTGGTGGGCATCAACCTGCTGCGGGAGGGGCTGGACCTGCCCGAGGTCTCGCTCGTGGCGATCCTCGATGCCGACAAGGAGGGATTCCTCCGCTCCGACACAGCGCTGGTGCAGACCATCGGCCGCGCTGCGCGCCACGTACACGGGCAGGTGATCATGTACGCTGACAGGGTCACCGACTCGATGCAGCGCGCCCTCGAAGAGACGAATCGCCGGCGCGCCATCCAGCAGGTATACAATGAGGAGCACGGCATCGAGCCACAGAGCATCGTCAAGCAGGTGCGTGACCTGACGGACAGAGTGCGCTCTGTCGCCGAGCAGCGAGTAGGGTACGCGGCGACTCCCCAGGTACCCCAGGCGGAGGTGAGTTTTTTGGTGCAGGAGCTGGAGGCGCAGATGAAGGCGGCAGCGGCGAACCTGGAGTTCGAAAAGGCGGCGCTGCTGCGCGACCAGATTTTTGAGCTGCGCAGGCAGCTCGAGCCGGAGGATGTGCCCGAGTGGGAACGGGTGTGGCAGGAAGGGCACGGACGGCGGGCGTAGGAGGGGCTACACACAGAGGGGCCGGGACACAGAGAACAGCGATGATGACTGAAAGTAGCCGGTGCGATGATGCAGCACGAGGTGGATGAGCTGGGCTTGCCCTATGTGGGCCAGTTGGTCGACTTTTGGGCGCTGGCACCACCCCGGCGCGACCAGATTCTGCTCGATGCGATTGCCGCCACGCACGCGTGGCACTATTCGCGAAATCGCTCCTACCGGCAGACGGTAGAGGCGCGTGGCGTTGGCTCTGTCGTAGAGTCGCGCCCAGATCTCCTCCCGCGGCTGCTGCCGCGGCTGCTGCGGCCCACGGCGCAAACTTTTAAATCGTACATCGACATCACCGGCTCACCCTTCCCCCAGGACAACGTGGGTGCCTTTCTCGAATGGCTGGCCGACCAGCTTTCCGTCGACCTGCCCCGTGCGCGTTTTGCCGCCTTTCGACCGCGCTATCGCTCGCTCGAGGCCCTGCTCACTGCCGTCGAGCAGGTGTTTGCCGACCTGGGGTTGGAGCTATCTACCTCCAGCGGCACTTCTGGGCGCTCGACGATCATGGTCCGCGACCGCGACAGCACCGCGAAAACAGTCGACAGCTTCCACCTCGCCTTTCTGCGCTACCTCGGTGTTGAGGGGGTGCAGCGCGCCCTGTTTGTGATGCCGCGCCAGACGCGTATCGCCATGGCGCGCATGGCCGCGTTTAGTGTGCAGCGTCTCGGCCTTGGCGACGACCACATCCACTTTGCCATCCCCTTCCCCGCCGACCCGGACCGGGTGCGTATCCGGGCTGGACGCACCTTCCGCCCCGGCCTGAGCGGCGCCATCGAGCGCCGCTTCTGGTACCCGTTCATGGGCTGGATGCAGGCACGCGTCGTCGATCCGCGCGCCGTGCACACCACTGTCGACCTGCTGGCACGTGCGGAGGCTGGCGGTGAGCGTCTGCTCCTATTTGGCGGCTGGGTGCAGCTTCACGCCGTGGCGCTGGCCCTGCAGGCGGCGGGGCGCACACTCCGCCTCGCGGCCGGCAGCCTGCTTGGCACGGGCGGCGGGCTGAAAGAGTTGTACCCCTTTACCCCGGCCCAGATCCGCGCCGATCTCGCATCGGTCATTACGCTGCAGGATGGAGGGCCAATCCCGATCCGCGACGTGTACGGCATGGCCGAAGGCAACTGGGCGGCGATGCAATGCTGCGCGGGCAACTATCACGTCCCCCCCTGGATCTATGCCCGCACACTCGACGAGGACGATGGCTTTCAGCAGGCACCTGACAGCATCGGGCTCCTCGCTTTTTTTGACCCCTTTGGAGGCGGGCGGCTCTTTCCTGCCTTTTTCAAGACGGCCGACAGGGTGCGGCTGATCCACGGCAACGGCGGCAGTGACATGGCACCCTGCTGCCCGTGTGGTGAAGCCGGCACCTACATCCCGTATGAGACGATCCAGCGTGTCGACCTGCTCGATGAAGCCGGCTGCGCGGCCCAACTCTAGCCGCTTCTGTGATGCAATCCTCTGGATTGCGCAATCCGGAGGATCGCGCGACAGGCACGGCAATGTCAGGCGCCCCATGTAGGTGCGTGCCTTGAACGAGGGGGAGGATTGGACAAGCTCGTAGACGGCTTCTGGCTGCCGCGCAGCGTGCGCAAAGCGCTCCTCACCGGGCGCACAGAATATGCCACCCTCTCTTTCGCCCGTGGGCAACAGGCGAGCGTCGGGGAAGAAGGCGCAGTGACGGCACGCTGGCCCATCCTGGAGGCTGGTGACTGGGAGCGCTTGTTGGCGGCACTCGAGGCGAACCGCACGCGAGCGCCGCGCGGCGAGGCTTTCTGGACGAGGTTTGAGGCGGCTTTGCCGCGCGCCGCACAGCGCCTGGCCGATCCATCCGATCCTCTGCACGGGATGGCGCGCGATTCCCTGCCAGCTTACACAGGTTACTCTGACGCCATGATCGGCGCCACGCTGGGCGCCTTTGACCTGTGGGCGCTCGATCAGTTTCCTGCTGCTTTGCGCCTGGTGCCTGCCATCCAGTCGGCCGCCCGGTGGCAGCCAATGGGCGATCTGCCCGGCTACCTGCGCTTTTACCCTACCGGACTGGGGCAGCGCCTGGCTGCCCATCTGCCGGGCCCTGCGCAGCGGCCCCTGTTCGGTGGTGCCTCCCCGCCGGAGCGAGTGATCGGCTACGCCGCCGGCAACGTGCCCGGTACGGCGCTGCTCATCACCTTCCTCGCCCTTTCGACCACGCTGAGCGCTGGTGGGCCGCCGCCGCTCGTCGTGGTCAAAAACTCGCGCCGCGAGCCGATCCTCGCCCCGCTGCTCCTCGAGGCACTGGAGGCAGTCGATCCAGACCTGGCGTCCACGACGGCCCTTTTGATCTGGGATTATGCCGACGGGGTGGTGCAAGATCGAGTGCTCCGCGCGGCGGATCTGGTGATCGCCGCTGCTGGCGACGACACGATCGCGCAGATTGGTGCCAGCCTCGCCCGTGCGGCGGGTTCTCGTGCGCCCGGCGCCCGTGCCGCCCATTTTCACCAGCACGGCCAC
Organism: Anaerolineae bacterium; assembly: GCA_016929795.1. Next base: position 9,303 of record JAFGIA010000216.1, on the reverse strand, counting down.
AAGGTGAGCTTTTCCGCTGTCGGCCGCGACGTGCTGGGGCGCGGGCAGACGCTCGATCCAGAGGGCACGCCCCTCGTCGACGTCGTGTCCCTCCTCGCGGCGCTCGACTCGGTCTTTTGGGACCAGCATGGCTGCCTGTCGTCGCGCATCCACTTTGTCGAAGAAGGCAGCGCTGCGACGCACACGCCGCTCGAATACGCCGAGCGCCTGGTCCGGCAGCTCGGCCTGCTGGCGCCGGCTTTGCCACGCGGCGCCTGGCCTCGTCGCCGGCTGCACGACCGCTTTGACCGCTACAAGCTGCTTGAGCAGGCCGGGCAGGTGCGCGTTTTGTCAGCGTATGACGACCCGTTCGTCGTGATCCTCGACAGGCGCCCGCTGGACGCACAGGGGTTCACAGCGCAGGTGAACGAGTGCGAAGGGCGGGTGATTGTCGTTCGCCCGGTGGCAGACCTGATGGAGGTGCCAGAGCGTTACCTGAAGATGGTGCCGCCGGGCCACTTGCAGTCGCTCAGCGTGGCAGTCGGGCGGGCAGGCGAGGACGTGACGGCACGGTTCCTGCGCTTTGCAGAGGCATGTGGCGCACGGGGTGTGACGGCGATTCGCACGGTGGGGCGCGGCGCTTTTCCCCAGATCGCCTACTCGTGGGATGGGCTCATCCCGCTCGACCTGGTGCGCCGGCGCCCGGAAGGACATTTCACGACGATCGAGTTTGACACACCATACGATGATCTAGTGGCGACGTACAGGCTCTTTCTACAGAACAGTTCGTGGTAAGAGAGACTCGCTTATAAGGTATTGGGGTTACTCAGGCAGCTTGGCACCCTCGATCGAGTGGGCTTCGCCAAGCTGCGTGCGTGTCACCTTGGCGCCCGTGAGGTCGGCGTTCGTCAGGTCTGCCCCCAGGAGGCGGGCGGCGTGCAGGTTAGCTCGGCGCAGGTTGGCTCCGCGCAGGTTGGTGTTCACCAGGTTCGCGTGCTCCAGGTCTGCATTTTCCAGGTTTGCCTCCGCGAGGCTCCCGTCGCGTACATTGGCACGCAGGTCGATGCCGTTCAGGCTGGTCGGCCCGAGCCTGGCATTGCGCAGGTCAGCCCTGCTCAGGTCGGCTTGTTGTAGGTTGGCTCCCCTCAGGTTGGCGTCGCTCAGATCGGCGCCTGCCAGCACGGCGCCCACCAGGTAGGCCTGCTCCAGGAGCGCACCGCGAAAGTTGCGCTGCCCGGCTTGATATTCGGCAAGGATGTCCTGATAGTTCATGTCTCCTTCTCCCTTGGCTCGATCACTTATTCCTCATGCTTCTGCTGGCATCGGCTCGATCAACTCGCGCCCCTCCTGGTCGGGCCTGTTCACGCGCCGGCTGACGCGGTAGATGGTCATTTCTTCGGGCGGGAAGGGGCGCAGCACCATCTCTTTCAGGCACGCTGTGTCCTTTGCGTCCATGTCGAGCCACAGGTCATAGTTGTCGGGGTGGAGGATGGCGGGCATACGCGGGTGGACCGGGCGCACGAGCTCGTTCGCGTTCGTGGTGATGATGGTGCACGATTCAAGGGCGCGATCTTTTTCTTCATCCTTCCAGGCTTCCCACAGCCCGGCGAATCCGAACGGCCTGCCATCCTCCATCTGGATATAGTAGGGCTGCTTCTGCCCCTCCTCGGTTCGCCACTCATAAAAGCCGTCGGCGAGCACCAGGCAGCGGCGTCGTTGGAAAGCGTAGCGAAAAGCGTTGCTCCTGTCCACCGTCTCGGCCCGGGCGTTGATCATCTTGAAGCCGATCTTGGGGTCGTCGGCCCAGAAGGGGACAAGACCCCACTGCAGCCACACCAGCTCGCGCCCGCCCTTGTCCTTTTCCTCGCGCACCGCTGCCACTGCCTGCGACGGCGCAATGTTGTAGCGCGCCTCGATCCCCGCAACCTCGGCAATGCTGAATTGCTTGACCAGATCTTCCACTGGCGTTGCCAACGTAAAACGTCCGCACATGGTGCGTTTGGCTCCTTTTAAGGTATTTGTCAGGCCGCCGTTTCGCGGTAGGCAGGGATGGACAGCGTCTGGCCGCCGGCCTGCACCTCCCAGCGCGGCAGCCAGGCCAGGGCAAAGACGTCGATTTGCACATCGGCGCGGCGCGGGCGTACCTCCTCCGTTTCCCAGTCATCGACACGGCCGGCCCATTGTGCCGCCAGATCCTCCAGCGCTTGCTCCATCTCTTGCTCTACTTCTTTGATCTCTTCTTCCAGTTCTTCGATCGCCTGTTCAGATTCCTTGATTTCTGCCTTGGCCTTGCTGGTCATGCGCCGCTTGGTGCTGGCCTTTGACAGGCGGCTAGATGAGCGGCGACCGGTGAGCACGCCAAACACCGATTCGACGCCCGATAACAGTTCATCCTGTTTGCGGGCCTCGTGCTCGGCCTTGTCCTCTTCCAGCTCTCGCTCTTCACGCTGGAGGCTCGCCTCAAGACGTTTCAGGTCGCGCTCATACTTGTCTTTGAGTTTCTCCGCCTCGGCCTGCTGGGCATCTTTGGCTGCACTCTGGCAGCGGCGCTGAAAGTTTTCCCTGGTTTCGCCGAATTCAGAGTAGAGCTTGAGATGGGGGTTGTACCACAGCGTTTGCGTCGAGTTGCGATAGAGATAGTCGCTGAACTCGCGCTCGAGGGCCGTGTAGCGTTTGGGATCGCCCATGTCTCGCGGCAGCTCGGCAAAGTAGGCATCGCGCTTCGGCTGGCTGTCCAGGTCGCGGGCCTGGATCTGGACCCTGCCTGTGTCCCATTCTATGCTGGCGGTCCTGTCGTCCAGCGGCCAGATGTGCGCGATTTCAGCGCTGTGGGTCTGGCGGCTCTTGGTATGCGGGAAGTGGAGCGTAGCCAGGCCCACCAGGGCTGGCTCGTAGACCAGGTAACCCTGTTGCTTTTCTGTGCTACGCACCGACCAACTGCGATCGCGTGACATCTCGGCCATGGCGGCTTCCAGCGAAAGCTCGGCGGGCAAGTACACCTGCCTGACCGACGATGGCAGTTGGGGGGGCACCGTGTTGTAAGGCACTTTGGGTCCAGGTTCGGCCGCGCGCGCAGCCGGAGCGGAGGTGGCGGCTGGCGTCCGCGCGGGGGGGGCTGGTGCGGGCGTGACGGCGGCTGGAGTGGGCGCCGCTGGCTGCCCGGCAGCCAGCTCCTTGACCTGGTTGCGGGTCAATGGGCCGCGCAGGTAGCTCATGGCCCAGCGGGTGCTAAACACCTGCGGCTCGCTTTCGTGCACATTATGCAGGATGAACACGCGCGACCCGACGGCCGAGATCATCCGATCGAACTCGGCCCGGCTGGTGCCGCCCGCCCCCACCTGCACACCCTCCAGCCCATCGAGCACGCGCTGCTTGTCGCGGTCGGCTTGCAACCGCCCGATGCACCACGTGCCGGCGTTGGAGAGCGCCTTATAGTCGAGGTCGACAGGGTTCTGGGTGGCCAGGATCAATCCCAGGCCGAACGCACGCGCCTGTTTCAGCAGGGTCAACAGCGGTTTCTTGGTGGGGGGGGTGGCAGGGTGGGGCGGCAGGTAGCCAAACATCTCGTCCATGTAGATCAGAGCTCGCAGGCTGGTGGTGCCGCTCTGCTGGCGCATCCAGCTCACCACCTGTTCCAGCAGCAGCGTGACAAAGAACTGCCTCTCCGCGTCGGATAGGTGGGCGATGTAGAGGACGCTGACCTGCGGCTTGCCTGATGGACTGTGGAGCAGGCGTCCTGGGTCGAGGGGCTCGCCCTTGATCCAATCGGCAAAGCTGGGCGAGGCCATCAAGCCGTTGAGCAGCATCGCCAGGCTCAAACGATCCTTTTCGGGGAAAAAGGTGTCGACGGGAAAGACGCCCAGTTGGGCAAAGGGCGGCTTCTGGATACGCAGGATGAGCTGGGCCAGGTCGAGGTCTTCACCCTGGCGCCAGGCATTCTCCACAATGTTGGACAGCAGAATATGCTCCCTGCTGCGCACTGGATCGGCCTCAATACCGACCAGCGCGAGCAAAGCCGAGACGACACTCTCGACTTTATCCCGCAGCAGTTCGTCTTCGTCTTCCCACGACAGGGCAGGGGCCTTTAGTGCATGCAGGATGCTCAACTGCCGGCCGGCGCTGCTGCCTGGCGTGTAGATGACAAAATCGGCGGCATCCTTCAAGCGGCGGATGCGATCGGGCCCTTGGCCGGTTTGCTCCAGTCCCTTGCGCCAATCGGCGGCTGTCTTGGCTGCGTAGCTATTCAGGTCCATGTCTTTGCGCCGGGCGTCGTCAGGGTTCACCCACGGCCTGAAATCCTCCGGGCGCAGATCGGGAAAGGTGAGCAACAGGTTGGTCATGTCCCCTTTCGGATCGATCACGATCGAGGGCACGCCATCCAGTGCCGCTTCCTCCAGCAGGATGACACCCAGCCCGGTCTTGCCGCTGCCGGTCATGCCCAGGACTACGGCGTGAGTTGTCAGGTCACGGGCATCATAGTGTACGGGCTGGTCGAGGGCCTGCTTATTACCAAGGTCATAGGCGCTGCCCAGGTAAAAACTTGCCAATTTTTCTGGAATCTCCATAGCCGGTTTCCCTCCTCCACATCCGATCGATCAGCAGAATGGCGCAGGGCGCTTCCCACTTCTCTGGCACGGACGCTATCTTGCGGGTCTGGACTGATTGTACCAAAGAGTGGGGCAAAAGGCAAGATCGACTTGGGACCCGCCCGGGCGGGCTGACGACTTGACGCGGGGCCGAATTGCAGTTAAGATCCGCCCTATCCACACCTGCAGATAGGAGCTGCGCTCACGATGAGACGAAATACAGAGATGATGGGTACCTGGGCAGGGCTTGCCCTCTTGTTGCTTGGCGGATCCCTGGTGCTGCTTCCTATTGTTGCCGGTATGGACATGATGGAAGTGGGCTTTGCCCTACAGTGCCTGGGTGTTTTCCTGGTGCTCACCGGTGCTATCACCGCACTCCTCTTTGGCTACCGGGCGAGGCGGCTGCAGTCGATCTTTCGTGGCGAGAAACTACTCGCCCACTGGGTCTACACGGCGCCGCAGGTGGCGGCCCAGGTCGCACGCGACCTGGAAAGCACGCGGCAGCGGAACCGGCTGCTGTTGGTGCTCGTCGGTGTGTTTATTGTCGCTTGCACGGTGCCGATGACCATCTATGGCTACCTGGAGGGAGAGGGCGACAACATGCCGCTGTTCGTCGCCATCATGGCGGGGGTGTTTGTCATCGTCGCCGCTTTCGCCCTCGGCATGCCCCTGGTGCAGGCGCGCCGCGCCCGTGCAAGCAGCCATGAAGCCTTTATTGCCGAGAATGGATTGTACGTGAACGGCGCCCTCCATACCTGGAATGCACCTTTGGCCCTGCTTGACGGCGTGTCGCTGGCTGAAGAGGAAACCGTGGCACGCCTGGTGTTCAGCCTGCGCTCGCTGTCGCGCGCATCGGCTACCGCGTATCAGTCATACACTGTCGAGGTGCCGGTGCCTCCCGGAGAAGAGGGCAGGGCGCGCGAGATCATTGCGTATTTTGAGCAAGGCCGCACGCAGTGATCGCCCGATAGGCGATCTCGTCTTTCCCAAAGCGCGCTCGCACCATCCAATCGAGCAGCCACTCCAACCCGGCATTGATGCAAAAATCTGCCTTAGCTGGTGGGTTGCGCTACATACCCAGTGCGGCCGCTTGCTCTTCTCTCAGCAGGTCGATCGTCTCGAATGCGTGGCGCAGATGGGGGATGACGATGCTACCGCCAACAACCAGCGCGACGTTTAGCGCCTCGTACATCTCTTCGTCCGAGAGCCCCAGCTCCACGCACTGGATCAGGTGATAGTCGATGCAGTCGTTACAGCGCAGTACCGCCGACGTCGCCAGGCCCAGCAGCTCCTTGGTCGTTGCCGGCAGCACCCCATCCTCATACGCCTTGGTATCGAGGTTGAAAAACCTCTTGATCCCCAGGTGTCCTGCCCCCAGGATCCGCTCGTTCATCCGCTTGCGGTACGCTCGAAATTCGTCCAGTCGATCCACGGTTCCTCCCTCTGTGAGGCGTGATGTGTGAGGTGTGAGGCGTGAGGGGCATGCCTCACGCCTCACTTGTAGTAAATCGGCGGCAGGTTGCGCTTGTGCTCCGTCGCCGCAATGCGGGCTTGAATCTGGGCCAGGAGCTGTGGGTCGACGTCGCTCGTGTTGCCTGTCTCCATGGCCTCCAGGGTGCGGTCCAGGTCGTCGTAGGTCATGCCCATCTCGCCTTCGTCAGTCTGTCCCTGCCACAGGCCGGCGCTCGGCGGGCGGTCGATCACGGGCAGTGGTACGCCGAGCACACGGGCGACGGCCCGTACCTCGTGCTTGTACAGGTCGCCCAACGGTGCCACGTCGGCGCCACCGTCGCCGTACTTGGTAAAGTAGCCGACCATCCGCTCGCTCTTGTTTCCCGTGCCGACGACCAGGTAGCCACGTGTCTGGGCCAGCGCATAGAGCGCCGTCATGCGTAGCCGCGGCTTGACGTTTGCCTCCGCCATGTCACCCAGCTCGAACGGCATCGCGGCAACCGTGGCGTCGAACACGGGGCCCAGATCCACCGTCACCGTTTCGATGTCGAGTGCACCAGCCACGAGGCGGGCCATCTCGGCGTCCTCCGCCAGGCTGTGGATCGGCATCAGGACGCCGAGCACCCGGTCGCCCACTGCCTGTTTGCACAGTGCCGCCGCGACCGTCGAGTCGATTCCGCCGCTCAGGCCGAGCAGATAGCCGCGGGCGCCTGCGCCATCTGCATAGTCGCGCAGCCACTGCGCGATGTTGGTTGCCAATTGTTCTGCCCATACCATGCTAGATCACCTCCGCCACAATCTCGACTCCGGTCTCTGCCATGTTGTACAAAAAGATCAGGTGCAGCAGGTCCGCGTGGTGCGGCATGGCCCCGATTTCTTCTGCCACATCGACCGGCGTGTGAAAGGTATCGACTGCGTCAATCGGCACGATCACACGTGCCGCCCGTATCTTACGCGCGTTTGCCCGCAAGCGCAAATAGATGGCAAGCTGGTGCACGCACAGATAGTGTCATTGCGAGCGCAGTGAAGCAACCGCCCCTTCCGAGCCGGGGATTGCTTCGCTCGCTAGCGCTCGAGCGCTCGCTCGCAATGACAGTTTCTTACAGGCTGAGTAGCGCACGGCGCCATGGATCAACTCGCAATGACAGACTTGGCAACAGCCCTAATGCCCTGGCGACATCTGCTTGACAATTGCACAGAGCACGTGCTATACTCAGGTATGAGCCAACCGATCGCCGACAGCGCTGCCGTCGAGTTGTCAGCCGGCCCATCAGTGTCTTCCTTAGCTTGTCAGCGATTCCGTGGTTCAACCATCCGCTGTGAGGAGATCTCTATGCTCAAAGAACTGATCCGCCGCAACCGCAGCTATCGTCGCTTTCGTCCCGCCCCAGTCGACCTCGACACCCTACGCGACCTCGTCGACCTGGCACGCCTGTCGGCGTCAGGGGCCAACCGCCAGCCGCTCAAATACATCCTGTCGGCAGACCCGGACAGGAATGCGGCCATCTTTGCCCATCTACGCTGGGCTGGTTACCTGGCCGACTGGGAGGGGCCAGAAGAGGGCGAGCGCCCATCGGCCTACATCGTCATTCTGGGGGATTACGAGATCGCCGCTTCGTTCGGCGTCGACCATGGCATCGCCGCCCAGAGCATCCTGCTCGGCGCCACCGAAAAGGGCCTCGGCGGGTGCATCATCGCCTCGATCGACCGCGATGCCCTCAGGCAGGTGCTTGCCATCCCCGACCGGTACGAGATTTTGCTCGTCCTGGCCCTCGGTAGGCCCGGCGAGGAGGTGCGCATCGAGGCGGTGGGCGCCGACGGCGATATCCGCTACTGGCGTGACCAAGCGGGCGTGCACCATGTGCCCAAGCGGGCGCTCGACGACCTGATTCTCGACGTGACATAGCCGGGTCCAGGTAGCTACCGCGCCGCAGATCCCAGACCAGGATCAGGGTGCCGAGGAGCATGCGGCGCCCTTGACAATATTTACAAGGTGAGATATGATCGTGAGTGTATCATTTTAATAACCTTGGGGATGTAGGGTGGATTGGCAATCCACCCTACATCCCGCCCTGACTTTTGGAGATGATACAGTCAAGTGGGAGAAAGGAGGAGCATCATGAATTGGCTTAGCTTTTTCATTGGAGTTCTGGTGGGCTGGATCGTAGAATGGATTATTGACTTTTTCTACTGGCGCCGCAGATACCAGGTGCTTGAGAGGGAGAACGAGGCCCTGCACTCCAGGTTGAACGAGGCCGAGAAAAAGATCAAAACATTCCAGGTAAAGGGGGGCGTGCACGCTGACCTTCTGCGCGTGGACGTCGATCTGGAGGGGCCTACCGTCGCGATCCCCGGGGCTCGCCTTGAAACCGATCTCAAAGCGCCGGAAGTGACCCTGCCCGCCGCCGATGTGGATGTGGACCTTGAAGCGCCGGAGGCGGCCCTGCCGGCTGTGGACATGGCGGTGGGCCTGGCTGCGCCCGAAGTGCCTGACACAGGGATCGACGAGTTCTTTGACGACTTGAAGGCGCGTTTCCCCGACGTCGACCTGGACGGCTCCATCCGCCGCCTGAAAGCCAAATTCCCGGATCTCGACCTCAAGACGGCACTCCAGGGGCTGAAGGTCGACTTTCCTGACATAGACATCGACGGCGCCTTTGACAGCCTGAAGGCCAAGTTCGCCCGGGTTGGGGAGCGGCAGGTGGACCTGCCGCCTATGGTTGAGCTCCAGCTAACAGATGACCTCAAATTGATCGAAGGGATTGGCCCCAAGATCTCGGCATTGTTGAGAAACAATGGCATTCTGACCTTTGCCCAGTTGGCCGACGCAGGCCACGATCGCCTGGAAGCCATTTTGCGTGCAGGTGGACCGAACTTCCGGTTGGCCGATCCTGCTACCTGGCCTGAGCAGGCCCGCCTGGCGGCCGACGGTGCATGGGATGATCTCCAGGCACTCCAGGATCGGTTGATCGGCGGGCAACGGACCCGGCCCAGACGCCGATAACGTGGAAAAGGGGGCAAGAGGCTATGGCTGCCAAGGTTGAGTCGAATACCAGAAGCTATGACCTGTTCAAAGGCGTAGTGACGGTCATTCTCCTGATCATCATCGTCATTCTTCTGCTGCAGGGGCGCGCTGAGCCCGAGGTAGCAGCGGTTCCAGCTACCCCATTGCCGACGGTGGTTGAGGCGGCCCTGCCCGTCATCAACCCGCCCACGGTGGGGGAGGAGGGCCGCGTGAGCCTGTCGGGCAGCGGCGAGCCGGGCGCCACCCTCGAGCTGTGGGACG
>JAFGIA010000215.1 GCA_016929795.1 Anaerolineae bacterium | reverse complement strand
GGCGCGCACATCCGGTCGAGGATCGACGTCTGGAGCAGGAACTCGCGCACGGCATCCGGCTGGCGGCTGAGAACCTCGTCGAAAAGATAGTCCACGATGTAGTGGTGGCTGCCGCTGAACGCTTGAATGAATTCCTCGGTGCGCTCGGGGCTGCAGCCCTGCAACGACAACGCGGTCAACTGCACCCCGGCCGCCCACCCCTCGGTGCGCGCTTCGAGCGCCGCAATCTGCTCAGCGGGCAGGTCCAGGCGATGAAGGCGGTTGAGAAAGGCGGCCATCTCCTCGGGCGTAAAGCGCAGATCGCGATCTCGAATCTCGGTCATCCGCTCGCGCACCCGCAAGCGCGGCAGTGGAAAAGGCGGGTCAGCGCGGGTGAGCACGACCAGGTGCAGGTTCGGCGGCGCGCGGCGCAGCAACAAGATCATCGCCTCCTGGATCGGCTCGGAGGTGATTACGTGATAGTCGTCGAGTGCCAGCAGTGCACGCCGGTCTATGGCGGCGAGGTCGTTGATCAAGCGCTGGAGCAGGGTCTCGTGCGACTGGGGTGCCATCGGAAAACCCTCGACGAGCGGCGCGCCGAGGTTTGGGTCGACCGTCTTCTGAAGAGCAGCCACGACGTATGTGAAAAAGCGGAGGGGGTCGTTGTCGGCCTCGTCGAGCGAAAGCCAGGCGGACGAGACACCAGCTCTGTCAAGCCAGTCGGCAACCAGAGTCGTCTTGCCATAGCCTGCAGGCGCGACGACGAGGAACAGGCGATGCGCTTGCCGCAGCCCCTCGTCGAGGCAGTGTGTCAGGCGAGGCCGCGCCACCAGGCTCGAAACCGGACGCGGCCTGTGCAGCTTGGTCGCGAGCAGAGTGGAAAGCATGGACGCCCCCTACGCCGTGTATGCCGGCTGGACACGCTCTTCAACTCGGCTCTATCATACCATAGAATAAGCACTCCGGCAAGTACTCACCTGGCTGCCTCTATTCCCGTTCTGGCGGGCTATCAAGTTTCAAGCGCTGGATCTCTTGCATCTGCTCTTCGCTGAGAGGCCCCAGGTGCAGCGCCCCAGCATCTTCTTCCACCTGTTCGAGTGTACGAAAGCCCGGCACGGGTACAGTGCGTGGGCTGCGGGCCCAGATCCATCCGAGGGCGGCCTGGACGTAGCTGCGCCCGTCGCGCGTCAATACCTCGTCCATTGCCCGGACCCTATCCAGATCCTTCAGAAACTCGGGAATCTCAAAGAACGCGCTGCGCCGGTCATCCTCTGGCAGTTGTGTGCTGGCCGTCCACTTGCCGCCAAGCATGCCCATGGCCAGGGGGATCCGGTTGATGCTCGCCAGGTCGTGTTCATCGCACAGGGCCAACATGCCCGGCGCGTCCATCAGGATATTCAGCCGGTGCTCGACGGCCGTGCACTGTTTACCCTGCGCAAAGAAGCGAGCGCGCTCCAGGTCGTCGGTGCTCCAGCCATAGTAGCGGATTTTGCCCTCGTCGGCCAGGTCCTCCAGCGTGTCGCGCACCTCCCCCGCTCGCTCCAGGTCATAGTCGCGAAGGTGAAAGAGGTACAGGTCGATATAGTCGGTGTTCAAACGGCGGAGGCTGGCCTGGCAGGCTCGACGGATGAAGGCGGGGCTCGGCTCCTCCCGGGTAGGTTGGCCGGTCTGCTCGTCGAATGGCTCGCCAAACTTGGTGGCGATCACCACCTCATGGCGCCGGCCGGTCAGTGCCTGGCCCAGGATATGCTCGCTATGGCCGCCCCCATAGACGTCGGCCGTGTCGAAAAAGGTGATGCCCAGATCAAAGGCGCGGTGGATTGCCCGGATCGCCGCGTCGACCTGGTCCTGCTTGTAGTGGACGGTCAGATCATCCCGCTGCCAGCCCAACCCGCCGATGCGGGCTGTGCCCAGGCCGAGGGCGCTGACTTGGATGCCGCTCCTACCGAGGGTTCGTTTCAAGATTGTCATCTAGAACTCACCCATCCTCCCTTCGACGATTCATCCGCCACGCCACGTCTAGGTCGCAGGCACGGCGCCGGTGCCGGTCGCATCCACCGCGCGCACTCGCGCCGGTTCTACCTCGCCCACGGTGCGAAGCTGGCGATAGGTCAGTGTCCAGACGCTCGACTCAAAGACCTGCATCAGCCCGCCGGCGCACCACCACGGGGCCAGCATCACCAGGATAAAGATGGGCAGCCCCACCACGATCGCCAGAACCACCGGCACGGCGCCTTCGAAGAGCAGGCTGGAGATAAAGTACACAAGATAGGCTGGCAGCGCGCCGACCACTCCCCCGATGGCGATGAACAGGAGCAGGAGGGGGAACAGGACCACAAAGCTGAGTGCCACCGCCACACCCCAGCCGAGCCCGATGCCGACCATGATCAGCCACATGACTAGCACGTCGACGGGCTTTTGGCGGACGACGGCCCAGCCGCGGCGGATCGAAGCCAGCGCGCCCAGCGATTCGAGGGCGCACGCCTGCCGGAAGAATCGCTTGAGCAGCGACAGCGCGGTGCCTGCGACGATTGCCAGCGCGATGCCGGCGGCGAAAAAGCCCCCACTGAGCAGCGAACCCGCGATCACAGTCGCGGATGTGTCGCTCGTGATGCCGAGAATCAGCGGCCCAAACGCCAGGGCGAACAGCGCGAGGAAGGCCAGGATCACGGGGACGTCGATGACCAGGTCGATCAGGAACAGGTGCCACGCTGTGTGCGACAGGCCCAGCCGCAAACCCTGCTTTATCCCCATCCGCTCGCCCGTGTCCTCGTATTCACCCACCATGCGGATGAGGGCCGCCTCGCTTACATAGCGCGCGATCTTGGTCACGACCGCGGTTGCGACAAATGCGACTGCCAGGATGACGAGGACGGTCACGGCATCGACGGCGAACTCGCGGCCCGGTTCTGTCCTGAAGAACAAGTCGAGCTCGCGCAGGCCTGCCGACATCTCTTCTTCGACGTCATCCATCTCTTGCTGCAGCGTCCTCGCGAGCGCGTCGTAAAAGCTCTCGCCATCCAGCCGGGTGATGACAAGCCCGCGCGGAGACGGGCGCTCATCATCGCCATTGCCGAGCAAGGCCCACCCCCAGGAGAAGGTGACCAGCCCGAGGATGATGCCCAAGATCCAGAGCGCCCGGTAGTGCCGCACCATGTGCCAGGACCGTTTTAGAATCTGCCCGTAATCCATCGTGACTCCTTTCTGCCTTCCGACACGTTGCAGTGCCGTAAAGAATCACAAGCACTGTGCTCGATCCCATCATACCACACGTGCGCTGCCGGTGCATTCGACAGGTGACCAATCTGGATACTGGTCACCTGCCCTATCTTCCCTGGAGGGGTGATTGCGGAAGGCTTCTGTTGCTATGGCATGGTCACCCTCTGCGCCCTCGTGGCCTGACAAACGCGCCGACAAGCAATGCCAGACCCACGACAGCCAGGATGATGATCGGCACAATGGGGGCGTTGACCCCATTGATCATAAACATCAGCTCGTCCTCTGGCAACCGCAGGTTGAGTGTGGCGAGCAGCGCTGCGAACGCCAGGCAGATGATCCCAGCAATGAGCGATCCCCTATTCACGTCTCCCTCCTCTTCTCACTTGGCAGATTCGCCCGCATCTCTGCCGGTACTATTGTATCATCCAAGCGGGATGATGTAATCACCCGAATCGGGTGACAAAGAGGTGATTCCGGACAGCGGAAATTGTCCAGCTTTGCAACGCAGCCGTCCTTATGATACAATGTCAGTGCAATCGCGCCCGCCGAGAAGGCAATCATGCCTGACTTATCGTTGAAGATTGCCCGTGGATGCATGGGGAGGAGG
>JAFGIA010000214.1 GCA_016929795.1 Anaerolineae bacterium | reverse complement strand
TCGGGCCGAAAGATGTACAGGACCGGCGTCGTAAAGTCGCCCCAGTAGAGGGCAAAAGCCAGCACCGCCACCGCCGCCGTGGTCGGCCACACCAGGGGCCGGGCCACGTGCCACCACACCGTCCACGCCCCGGCTCCTTCCAGGCGCGCCGACTCGTACAGCTCGGGTGGAATGCGCCAGCAGGCCCAATAATAGAGGAGGACGAACAACGGGCTGCCGCCGGCCACCGCCGGCGCGATCAACGCCGCCAGGCTATCGATCAGCCCCAGCATGTTCAGAATGTAAAACCGCAAGTTCCAGACCGCCATACCCGGGATCAGCAACAGCGCCACACTGGCAGTCACCAGGCGCCGCCGCCGGGCCGTGTCGAGCTGCGACAGGGCAAAACCCGCCAGGGCCGCGACGAGCAGCGTGACCGGCACGGCAATGATCACGACCACCAGCGAGTTCAGCAGGTAACGGCCCATGGGCACGATGCGAAACAGCTCCGCATAGTTGTCCCAGTGCGCTGCCTGGGGCCACCACTCGATCGTGCGCGCCGGAGGCAGGCCTGGCGCGCGCAGCGAGGCCACCCCCATCCAGTACAAAGGCAGAAGGCAGGCCCCCGTGACCAGAAGGCCCGCCAGGTGGAACGCGACCGCCGCCAGCCTGGCCCTAGTCCGCCTGGGCATGGCCGCGCAGCCCTTCGATTACGTTGCGTGCTCCCCAGATGAGCAGCAGGAGCCACACATAAGTCACAACCAGGATGGCCGAGGCGAGGCCCCAGTCGGCAAAGTCGAACGAAATCTCATAGATCAGCAGCGGCAGGAACGTGGTGGCATAGTATGGCCCGCCGTAGGTCAGGATGAACGAGGGCGTGAAGGTGTTTTGCACGGCCATCACCACGTCGCGGCTCAACAGCAGCAGCAGCCAGGGGACGATCAGCGGCAGAGTGATCCACCGGAAACCCTGCCAGCGGTTGGCGCCATCCACCTCGGCGACCTCGTACAGGGCCGGGTCGACATTCTGCCGCGCGGCGAGCACCACCACGAACCCCTCGCCGATCTGCACCAGCGCCGTCAGGATCATGGCCACCCGCGCCGTGCCCGGCTCGGCCAGCCAGGCGGGCCCCTGGAGCCCGAGCGCCTCCAGGATCAGGTTGAGCGGCCCGTGGAGCGGGTTCAGGATCCAGAGCCACACCATCGCATAGGCTGCCTCCGGCATGATCGTCGGCAGGTACACTGCCGCGCGGTAAAGGCCGCTTCCCCGCCGCCGGCTGCCCAGCAGGAAGGCCATGACCAGCGCCCCCAACAGGCGCAGCGGCACCGCCGCGCCGGCAAACAGGAGCGTGTTATAGAGCCCCAGCTTCACCAGGGGCGTCTCGGCCAGGCGCCGAAAGTTGTCCAGCCCCACCCACACCGGCGGGCCGACCGCGTGATAATCGGTCAACGAGAGGGCGACAGTGGCCAACGCCGGCAGCACCACCAGGACCAGCGTGCCCAGCAGGTAGGGGATCAGGAACAGCGCCACCTGGCCCCGGTAAGAGATGCGGGGCTTGAACACCGCAGCCATCACAGGCCAAACATCCCAAGTCTTGCTGGCCGGCCCCTCACCGCCCGCGCCCGGGCGCAGGTGAATGCGCACCTACATCCCCATCCCCTTGAAAGGATCGACCCAGGCCTCTAGCGCCGCCTTGAGCTCGGCATGTTCGCTGGCTGCTTCCTCCAGGGAACGTCCCCGCAGTGTCGCCTCGATCGCCTGTCGAAAGGCTCTTGCCCCGGCCACCGGCCCCTGTGGATGCGCGTGAATGCCGCCGCCCGAGCCGATGACAATGTCCGGGCCGAGATCTTTGATGACGCTCGGCACCATCTTGGGCGTGATCCCGCCGCTCGGCATCGGAAAGACAGGCTTGAGATGGTAGAGTGGAAAGGTGAGATTCTGGGCCACCCGCTGAAACTTTTCGGGCAGCACGGGCGCCTTGCCGTAGGGCGCAGGAAAGACGACCACGTCGGCTCCGGCGAGGCGAGGCAGCTTGCCCAACACCAGGTGGGAAGAGAGACCGTGCCACTCGGCCGCATAGAGCGCGCCGGCCACATCCATGTGGGCCAGAATGGGCACGTTGAGGGCCGGGTCGTCGGCCAGCGCGCGCAGTACGGGAAAGCCAGTGGCCAGATAGTTCACCATGAGGGCATTGCACCCCAGCTCGACGGCCCGGCGGGCATTCTCAAAGACCTGTGGGATCTCGTCGGTGACATTCACCGTGTACAGGGTGTGCTCGCCCGTCTCCTCGTACACCTGCCGCTCGGCTTCCATGTAGAGCTTGACGCGCGCCTGCACCTCGTTGAAAGATGCGTTGGCGATGAGCTCGTCGTCTTTGATAATGTCGCACCCGCCCTGGGCTGCGGCCCGGAACAGCGCCACCCCCACTTCCGGCGGGTAGCCGGTGCATGGCTTGATCATGTTGTTCAGGAGCGGCCGGCCCGCCACGCCCAGGCAGCGGCGAACCCCCTCGATGCCAAACTTGGGGCCCTGAAACCCGGTCACGTACTTTTCCGGGAAGCGGATATCCAACACTTTGACGCGACCACCCATCGAAATATTGCCGACGACCGTGGTCAATAGCATGGGCATCTGAACGCCGATATTCACCTGCGGGAAGGCGATCTGGATGATATAGTGGCGCTGTTCCACCTCAACCGGGACGTGCCACTCCCAGTCTGGCGCCTCGTACACGCCAATGACCTTGGCCACGTGGCAGCGCCGCACCTCGGGCGTCTCGCCCGGCACGGCCACCCACGTGCCGGTGGATTGTTCGATCGCCAGGGCCGGCGCGAGTTGGGGCACAGGGATCCCTTTGGGATAGGAAACCAGGTAGGTCGCGACCAGGTAATCGTCATAGCTCACACCATCGGGTAAGGCAATGGGCATAGATTCCACGTCAATTTTCATCTCGTCCTCCTCCCTAACGGTTTGATGGGGTGCCGGGCGTAGCATCTTGCCGGCATTGGCGAAATCGCTCCTCGTTCACCTCGCGGTACAGGCCGCGCAAACAGTAATACAGTTTGCGGTAGGCCCGGTACAGGTCCTCATAACACCTGGCGTTGCACGCCTGCGGCTCGAAATCACGCTCTACGCGAACGATCCTCTTGATCGAGGGAAAATTTGGATAGAGACCGAGGCCGATGGCCGTGGTGAGCGCGATGCCGACAGCGCCCGCTTCTTGAGGGTGCGCGACCGACTCGACCCGCCGCCCCGTCACATCGGCAATGATCTGCATCCAGGGTGCGCCGCGCGCGCCACCGCCGATCACGCGCAAGACAGGCAGAGGAAAACCAAACGTCTCCTCTACAATCTCGATGAGCCAGCGCAGATTAAAGGCGACCCCTTCATACACCGCGCGCAGCACGTGCTCGCGCGTGTGATCGGCACTCAGGTTGAAAAAGGTCGCGCGCACCCACGTGTCTGAGACGGGCGCGCGCTCCCCAAACATCCACGGCGTGCAGAGCAGAGAATCAGCACCGGCAGGCACCGTCTGCACTTTTTGATCCATCAGGGCGTACACATTCGGCACAGCCGGATCCGCCTGCTCGGCCCGATAGAACTGGTCTGCGATCCATTTGAGGCACGCCCCGGCTGTCTCCATCTCGGCAAACAACAGCGACTTTCCTGGATCGGCCGACTGCATGGCCACCACCCCATGGCGCCCGGTGGGCCTCCGCGAAGTCACGACCCCTACCCAGCCCGAGGTGCCAAGATAGATGTGGCCCTCTCCCTCGCCCACTGCCCCCGACCCGGCGGCCGCACCCTGGGCATCGCCCCCCCCACCAAACACCGGCGTGCCCGCCAACAACCCGCACTCGCGCGCCGCCTCAAGCGTCAGCCCGCCGATCGGATCGAGCGAGCGCACCAACGGCGGGAATTTGGCCTGCTCCAAACCGATGTAGCGGATGACGCTGCGCTGCCAATCCTTCTTTTTCAGATCAAAGCCGATGGCCGAGGCACACGACCACTCCATCACCTGCCGGCCGGTAGCGCGGTAGGTGACATAGCCATTGACGTCGAGGAAGCAGGTCATCCGCTCGTAAACTTCTGGCTCGTTCTCCTTCAGCCAGAGCAGCTTGGCCAGCCCGTCCTTGCCCGACAACTCCCCACCGGCCACAGTCGCAAAGACCCGCCGCCCCAGGAATTTGCGCATGATCCTCACCGCCTGCTCGGGCGCACGCGCATCCAGCCAGATGATCGCCGGGCGCAGGGGACAGCCTTCGGGGGCCATGGGCACAATGCCGAGGAGCTGGGTGGTGTGCGCGATGCCGAGAACGTCGCCGGGCGCGGCGCCGGCCTGCTGCATCACCTGGCGCGTGGTGGACACAATCGCGCGCCACCACTCTTCGGGCTCCTGCTCGGCCCAGTCAGAGCGAGGGTAGTGGATCGCGTACGGAGCGAATGCCGTGGCGCACACCTGCCCATGGGCATCTACCAGCACCGCTTTGTTGCCGCCAGTGCCGACATCATGAGCCAGCAGATACTTCATAGCTGCCCTACCTTCCTGCCCGGCCTTCGACCGCTGGACGACCAAATTATAACACGATCACGGCGCGAGTGCAACATGGAACAGTGAAAGCTGGGACAGCAGGTTCCAATCGCCGGCAGCGGGCGGCTGGCCGCCGTCCGCTGCCGAGA
Source organism: Anaerolineae bacterium (assembly GCA_016929795.1). Next base: position 1,984 of record JAFGIA010000214.1, on the reverse strand, counting down.
GATGCAAATGTCAAAACGGCACTATTTGAACATTACGGGCAGGTAGACACTATATGCCGCGGTCACCTCAACCGGCCCGTGGCGCGTCACCGTACCGTGGATGTCGACATCCTCCAGCTCATAGGAGTAGGTCACCCCGGGCTCGACTTCCAGGTCAGTCCAGGTATAGATCGCGCCGCTGGGCGTGCCGGGCGCCTGGCTGGCGATCAGGGCCTCGTTCAGCTTCAAGGTTACCCTACTCGAGGGATCGCTGCGGTAAAGATGGAAGCCAAGGTGGTCGATCTCGGAGACAGTTTCCCACTCGATGTGCACAGCGCCGCCTGTCGTCGCGGCTTCAAAGCGGACGAGAAATACCGCGGTGGGGGCAGGGGTAGGATCATCCTCCACCTCACCACCAGTCGCGCCGCCATAGGAGCCTGTATCCTGCGCGAGAACGCCGGATGGGGCAGAGGCGCTATCGTACAGGCGGGCGCGATAGTTGACAGGCTGACCATAGTCAGCGGGGATGGCGATAGTGAGATTGTTGTCGCCGTCGACGGCCGCGCCGTCGTGCACATACTCGCCGCCAGGCCCGGTGGTATCCTCGAACACCCCGTCGTTGTTCCAGTCGATCCAGACACGGAGCCAGCGGCCGTTCGTGGGGACGCCCTGCACGTTGACACGGATGGTGCTGTTCTGGCCCGCGATCAACGGAGTGGGGAAAGACACGCCGTCGTCGTTGTCATCTCCCGTCTGAAAGGTAGCGTCATCTGTCCAGGTGTTGCCCAGGCGCAGCGTGCTGATGCCGTTATGCCAGGCGATGCCATAGCTTGTAGCCAGGTCGCTAAAGTCGACCCCCATCGGAGCCAGAGTCTTGCAAATGTCCAGGCTCCAACCAGTGAGGCTGCCGTTTCTGTTCCTGGATGCGTTCGAGATGCTCAACACCCATGTCCCCGTACTGCTTTGGCCGTCGAAATCGGACAGGCTTGTGGCGGGCTGCTGCGTCGCGCCATCGTCCAACGGGCAAGCAAGGACGTCACTCGCCTCGTCGTCAAGGCTCTTGTTGAACACGGTGCCGGTACACATCGATGGGATCAGCTCGATCGGCGCCCCGTTGGGGCTGTCAAGGGCAAAGGCGAGATCTGAGACAGAGGTGGAATGGGTACCCACCAGATCGATCACGTCTACATCAGTGATCGCGCCGACGTCGCCGGGAGGCACAGTCAGATTGAACGCCGTGGTCCCGTTCCTCGTGATCGTGCCAACAGCGCCTGCATAGCTCTGGCAGGTGACGGGCGAGGTGCTAAACGTCCTGGTGACGGAATAGTCGCTGCTACCGCAGGCATTGTTGCCTCTTACCCGCCAGTAGTACACGGTACCCGGGTCAAGAGATGGGCTGGGGGTATAGCTGGTGGCGGCCAGGCCGGCGACGGAGCGGACGACGTTGGTAAAGCCTGGATCGATTGCAACCTGGACATCATAGTTTGAGGCACGAGCGGCAGCCGCCCAGGTCAGGTCCGTGTCGCCGGCAACGCCTGTGGCTCGATCGGCCGGCGATAGCAGTGTCACGGCCTCTGGCGCAGTGGTCTGCAAATTCAGCACGACCGTTTCCTGGCGGATGATTGGGCCCGTGGCGGTGCCAATGATGTCGATATTATATGTCCCGGACGCGACACTGCCGAGGTTGCCCAGGGTCAGCGTTGTGCTGCCCGGCGGGGCCACCGGGTTGGCACTCCACGTCGCAGAGGCCCCGCTTGGCACACCACCGGTGCTCATCGTCACGGTTCCGTCGAGCGCGCACGTCTTGGCCAGGCTCACGCCATAGATTGCATCACCCGTGGCGCCGCACATATCCACGACGGTCGGTGAAGGGGCGACAACGAAATCAGGATCGAGGCGAAAACTGACCACCCGCGTTGCCGACGAGCCGCCCGACATATATTCGGTAGTGTACCAGAAGGTGCAGTCATCCGCCGGGTCCACGCCAATCCCCGAATAGTCCCCC
>JAFGIA010000213.1 GCA_016929795.1 Anaerolineae bacterium | reverse complement strand
GCACTAACGAGTTGTCACCGTGCCGCCTGGGATCGCCGAGCGCCTGCTCGGCTCCGGCCATGTAACTGACAAGTCGTTAGTGCACCCACTGATCGCACACGGACTTGTTTCCGGTGGCGGGCCGTGCTATAATCGCAGGCACTGAGGTGTGCAAGGGTGCCAGGTGCGAGACACGATGTAACCCACGAACAGCGCGCAGCCGACCTGATTGCGTTGAGGCGCTACGACAGGGCGATCGAGGAGGCGCGGCGGGCGCTGCGCCAGGACCCTGACGCCCCGGAAGCGCACCGCCTGTTGGCATGGGCGCTGTGGGCGCAGGGAGAACTGTCGCGCGCCGAGTTTGCGGCCCGTGCTGCGCTCCGCCTCGCCCCTGTCGATCCCGGCGTCCACAGCACACTCGCCCTCATCCTGGCGAGCCGTGGCAAGCGCCAGGAGGCGCGCGAGCACCACGACCAGGCGGTGGCACTCGCCCCAGACGTTGCCATTTTTCACACGCGCTATGCTGCCTTTTTGCTGCGCACGGACCGGTGGGCGGCGGCCCTCGACCGCGCGGGGCAGGCACTGGCACTCGATCCGAACGACGTCGACGCACACCTGCTGCGGGCCGCAGCATTCAGGGCACAGGGCCACCTGTCGGCTGCAGAGGCCGCCGCACGGGAAGCGCTGGCGCTGGCACCGAACAGCTCCGCAGCGCACCAGGCGCTGGGGCGCGTCCATCTGGCGCGCGACGAGGGCGACGAGGCATTTGCCTGCTTTCGCGAGGGGCTGCGCCTGGACCCGACGGATGCCGCGTTGAAGCGCCAGTTGATCGGCGCGGTGGAAGCGCGCCTGCCCTTTCTCGGCGTCATGTGGCGCTACGGCCAGACGAGCCTGTCGCACCGCGTCTTCTGGACAGCGATCACGCTCGTGTCGTTCGTGTCATGCTGCCTGACCTTCTGGACCAACCCCGCGGTGTCGATCGTGTTCGGCGTGTTCTACCTCTTTGACCTGGTGTGGGGGTTCTTTGTATGGGTCGTGGACCCCGCCGTGACGTACGCTGTGATGAAGGGATGGATTCGTTGAGAAAGCATGAAGGACCACCATCCTCTCGGATAAACGAGCGGCAGCAAGACTTTTTCGTTCCTCGTCGAGAGGGACTGGTTCCGTGAATAGACTGATCTGAGGCAAACTATGTCACACCTTAAGAAAGAACTTGGCGCATTGCGCGCCGCACTCGCGGTCAGCCCCGACAATATGCCGCTGCGGCTGCATCTCGCGGAGACGTTGTGCGAGGCGGGCTATCGGGATGAAGCGGTGGTGGAGTACTATGCCGCGCTCAAGCTCGACCCCAACCTGGCGGCGGCACACGCTGCGCTTGGCATGCTGCTCTACGAGCGAAACGAACTCACCTCCGCCCTGGATCACCTCCAGGCGGCCGTGCGCCTCGATCCCGCCGACGGGCGCGCGCTGCTCTATCTGTCGCGGGTCGAATCGGCGCTGGGCCACCACGCAGAGGCGCTGATGCACCTGGGGGCCGCGCGTGCCGCCGACCCGTCGCTCATCGCGGAGGCGGAGCCGGCGGCAAAGCCTGCGCCGCTTTCGCTCAGCCCGACAGGGCCTGACGACAGGGACATGGATGTAGACGGCGCCGAGGTCCTATCGACTGAGCGGCCGGCGGTGACATTCGACGACGTGGGCGGACTGGAGACGGTGAAGGAGCAGGTCCGCCTGAGCATCATCTACCCATTCCAGCGCCCCGAGCTGTATGCGGCATACGGCAGGAAGGCGGGCGGCGGGATCCTGATGTACGGGCCACCTGGCTGTGGCAAGACGCTGCTGGCGCGCGCGACAGCCGGCGAGGTGAATGCCGAGTTCATCTACGTCGGGATAGATGACGTGCTTGACATGTACCACGGCGAAAGCGAGCGCAAGTTGCACGCCATCTTTGAGACGGCGCGCCGCAAGGCGCCGGCCGTCCTCTTTTTCGACGAGGTGGAGGCGGTGGGCGGCAAGCGCGTCGACATGCGCCAGCACTTTTTGCGGACTGTCGTGAACCAGTTCCTGGCCGAGATGGACGGGATGGAAGGTGACAACGACAGGCTGTTGATCATCGGTGCGACGAACGCGCCGTGGCACGTGGATGGCGCGCTGATGCGCCCGGGCCGTTTCGACCGCGTCGTGTTTGTCCCACCGCCCGACTATGACGCGCGGGTGGCGATCCTGCGCATCCACCTGCGTGGCAGGCCCGTGGCAGATCCCGACGTGCCGCGGCTGGCACGCGAGACCAATGGCTACTCGGGCGCCGATTTGATGGGCATCGTCGAGGCCGCCACCGACACCGCTCTGCAAGATGCGCTGCGCTCGGGCGACGTGCGGCCGATTGCGAGCGCGGATCTGCTCGACGCCGCCAGGCAGATGCGGCCAACGGTGGACGACTGGATGGCGACGGCACGCAACTATGGCACGTACGCCAACGAGACGGGATTCTACGACGAGGTGATGCGCTACATCAAGGGGCACAAACACCGGCGATAGTGGACTGTTTGGTCTTTTCCCCTGTTCTGTGCTAGAATGCGCCCTCGCGTGGCACAAACTTGTGCAGATACAGGTGGGAGTAAGCTATGAAGATCTTGCTGGTCAGTCCAAAATCGAGCGTGTGGAACTCGCGCAAGCACATCCACATGGGGCTCGGCT
>JAFGIA010000212.1 GCA_016929795.1 Anaerolineae bacterium | reverse complement strand
GTTCTTGATGATCAGGACGTAGCCGGGATCGTGCGGATCGCCGGAGAGCAGGGCGCGCTCCAGGGCGGCCAGGCGCTGCATGACGACTATGCAGTCCGAGACGGGCAGGTTGTGCCAGTCGTGGTCGTGCAGGGTGGACGTCCACTGTAAAAAGTGCATGCCGCGGGCGGGCCGCTCGCCGCCGGGCCAGGGATAAAAGACGGGGAAGAGGTTCTCGTTGACGAATGTCCAGCTCTCTGAGGCGGGAAGGGGCGCGACGTCGACGATGCCGGTAGTTTCTCCCCGGCAGATCGGGCAGGGGCGCGGTGCGGCGGTTGGGGTTTCGGGCGAGTCGGGCCGGTTGTCGTGCGGTCGCTTGCCCCGCGCGGACGTGTGGACGATCAAGTCGCCGGTGCGCGGATCGACGGCGCAGGTACCGTCAGGCAGGCCGGTGGTGGAGGCGAGCTCCTGGCGGACGATGTGGGCGAGGGCGTCGCGGTCGAGGTGGTCGACCTGGCGGGTGCGCACGAGGCGGCCGAGGGTGTCTGCGGATAGCTGGCGGTTGCTGTTCTGCTCTGTCACAGCGCAAATTCAAACTTGCGGATGAAGGTCTGGCTGCAGGCCGAACGTCAGCAGCTTCACGCGTGTTGTGAAGCCGGCCTCCTGCGCCGCGCTGATGAGCGCATCCTGCCAGGTCGGGAGGTTGAGCTCGACGGTGCGCCCTGGATTGACACGCACGATCTGGTGGAGCGCATAGTCGAGCACAAATGGAGCCAGAGCCGAATGAGCAGGGTCGAGACTCGCGTTGATGGTGTTGCGCCCGCTCTCCCGGGTGCGGATATTGAACATCACAATCGCAGCCACCTGCCCATCTGCATCGCAGATTCGAAAGCGTTGGACTTGCATTCCCTCCGCGCGTTGCAGGAGTGGAAAAAGCAAGCGGGTGAGCGCCGGTTTCTTGTACAGCCCTTCCTCGACAGGCTCGTACCGGGTGACCGCTTGCGGCGTGATCCGCTGCATGAGATGGTAGCGATCTCGCCAGTCGTACCCTCCGATGGGCTCGATCACGTATCCTGCGGGCAAAGAAGGCTGTGCAGGCGAGCGCTCGAGGTTGATCTCTGTCTCCAGGTTCGCCGTCAAGTTCTCAAAACCCAGCTTGGTATAGAGGTTGAGCGCCGGGGCATTGCCCTCAATCACGTCGAGCGTGATACGTTTGCCGCCTCGCTGCCGAACAAACTCAATGGCCGCTTTGACCAGTTCTTCCGCGATACCTCGCCGTCGAAAATCGGGGTGCACGCCCACGGCGGAAATCGTCCACGTGTCTGTGGTGCCACGGCGCGAGAATTGGGTAAAGCCGGCGACGCGGTCTCCCTCTTCCCAGATGTGACCGTGCAAAAAGTCGCGCAGGCCGGGCGAGAAGAACTGCACTACGCGGATCAACGGCCAGATGCGCTGATAGTTCTCCATCGAATCCTCCAACGATTCTTCCTCGTCGGCTTGCACGCTCCATTCAGGGTTGTCGGGGTAGTGCCAGGTTTCGGCGGCGATGCGGGCAACGCGCAGCAGATCCGCGGGCAACTCAAGTTCTCGCAGGGTCATTCCGGCCTCCTGTGTATTGGTCGTCGAACCGTCTCCGGCGAACTTGGCCAACCCCCCGTGAATGTCAGCATCCGTGTACAGGGCTACGAAGAGCCGTGCTCCTTGGTCCGCCATAGGGTCTCCCGGTTCTCTTGAATGTAGTTCTCGATTTCACCAGGGTGCTCATAATAATAGCCCAAAGCCGCGTGAACTTGGGCCAGTCTCAACACCGGGTATGCTTCCACTATCTCTTCCGGCGTGTCTCCCATCCTCGTGCGCACGGTGATGGAGCTACCTTTTCTTATCTGGCAGAGCGCAACGGGCAGTAGGCGTTGTCACACGCCGGGCAGACCGCGAGGTGGATCTGCACCAAGGCCACGGCGTTGAGCAGCCAGAAGAGGGCGAGCCACAGAGGTGCCTGCCACAGCCACAGCTGGGGCAGGCACAGTAGCCAGAGCAGCGCCAGGCCAACCGCGCCGACCTCTGGCGGCGTGTACGGCCCCGGCTGCCGGTGGGTGAGCGCCACCGCCAGCTTGCCAAACACGATGTGGGCGCAGCACGTGCGGCACGGGCACTTGGCGCAAAAGGCATAGACGATGCCGAACGGCGCCAAGGCGCAGCCGGCCAGGTAGACGAGGCCCAGCCCCGGCGTCGCCTGAAACACGGTGACGATGGCGATAAGGATCGAAATCCCCACCAGGCTGATACTCATGACGCCGTGAAAACGTGCGCTCATTTCGACCCCCTTGGCAGGAACGCCGGTGTCTGCCGGCGGTAGTCCACGTAGGCCTGGCCAACGCGCAAGACCAGGTCTCGCCAACGCGCACGATCAGGTCTCGCCAACGCGCACGATCAGACCTCGCTCTTTGGCCACGACCATCAGATACTCCACTGCGAGCCACACAAAGTAGTAGATCACCAGGAATGGTGAGTGCAGCCAGCGCAAAGTAGCGCTGCGCTTCTTCCTGATTCCCGAGCAGGCCCACTATGACCACCGCGTCAGGATCGTCTCGCGCTGAAAGAGCTTGACGGCGACCCAGAGGACGACGGCGTCGATCAACACGCTGATGACCACGCCGATCAGAAAAGTGGCCATGTTGATGCTGACCCAGCCGGCGAACTGGACGCCGTAGAGGGCGAGAACGGGCAGCATGATCAACGAGCCGAGCTGCTCGGCGGCGCGGGGGTCGTTCACCCGGCTGGAGACGATGATGCCGGCGCTGATGCCGAGGATGCAGAGGAGCGGCGTCAGGACCAGGATGATCAGGATCCAGGCCGGGCTGACGATGATGCTATACACCGGGTCGTTGGTCAAAAAGCGGGCAATGATCGCGTACACCAGGTAAGAGATCCAGGTGGCGCCCACGGCGGGGATGGCGGCGGCGAGCCCTTTGCCGATCAGCAGCTCGGCGACGCTGATGGGGGTGGCCAGCAGCGGCTCCAGGCTCTTGGTGGTCTTTTCGCCCACGATGCTGTAGGCGGCGATGCTCACCGGCAGGGCGAGCGGGATGATCAGGAAAAAGACCTGAAAGCCCTCGACCACCACCGCCTGGACGATCTCGCTATCGGTGAGGCCGGCGTAGGCAGGGTTGGCCTGCCAGCCGGGGAGCAGCTCGTCGCTCTCCTCTTCAGGGGTATCGTCCAGGAGGCTCAGCGTCCAGAGGGGGAGGGCGACGAAGGTCAGGGGGAGCACGATGGCGACGATCAGCACCAGCTTGTTCTTGAATACCTGGTGCCATTCCTTGTCAATGATGGTGCGAATGCGATCTAGCATCTTGTTCACCTCAGCTTTTCCTCTCGGGCCGGGGCCGGCTCGGTGCCTGGCACCGGCGACCCGTCGGACGCCCGCGTGCTGCCACGTCAATCCTGGCCCATCAGGCTGAAATAGACCTCTTCGAGCGAGTGCTCGAGCTCGCGCACGTACCGCACGTCCGCGCCCGCCTCTACGAGGGCGCGCACCAGGGCCGGGTTTTCAGCCTCGGGATCGCCGAGGGCGACGGTGAGGCGCGAATCGTCCACGTGGAGGTTTTCCACAAAGGGGAGCGCGCGGACGGCGTCCAGTGCCGCGTCGCTGCACGCCGCCAACTCGACCACCGTCTGCCGGCCAAAGAGCTGCCGGCGCAGATTGGCCGGCGTGTCGAGGGCGATCAGGCGGCCGTGGTTGATGACGCCGATGCGGTCGCACAGGTTCTCGGCTTCGTCGAGGTTGTGGGTGCAGAGAAAGGTCGTCCGGCCCTGGCCTTTGAGATCGCCGACAAAATCGCGCACCGTGCGCGCTGCCTCCGGGTCGAGCGCGGCTGTCGGCTCGTCCAAAAAGAGGACGCGCGGCTCGTGCAGCAGCGCCCGGCAGATGGCGAGCTTTTGCTTCATGCCTTTGGAGAATCCGCCGGCGATCTCGCGGCGGCGCTCCCACAGCCCGAGCAAGCGCAGATAGCGTTCGACCTGGCCGGCCACGTCGGCCACGCCATACAGCCGGGCATAAATGGTCAGGTTCTTCTCGGCACTGAGCGACTCGTACAGGCCGGGGTTCTCGGTCAGGATGCCGGCGCTGTGGCGGATGGCGGTGTCGGCCTGCCCCACCTGGTGGCCGTTGACCCAGGCCTGGCCGGCGGTGGGGGCTATCAGGGCGGTGAGCAACCGCACGGTGGTGGTTTTGCCCGCGCCGTTGGGGCCGAGAAAGCCAAACACCTCGCCTTCGTCCACCTGG
>JAFGIA010000211.1 GCA_016929795.1 Anaerolineae bacterium | reverse complement strand
CGGAATGCCAGCCGGTCTCATCACCGTGAATCCGTGTAAATCCGTGCAATCCGTGTCCAATCATAACCCCACCTGAACGGTTACTCTTCAAGAAAGCCGGGCGCCAACGATCCTCGCCCGGCTCACGGCGCGCGGCGCACCACCAGCGGCAGGTAGATGCGCCAGGGGCTGCCCGCCCCGGCCCCCCCCCAGAATCCCCCGCCGACGGCATAGTGTTCGCCGCTCAGGTAGGAGGCGCTGCCCGAGCCCTGCCCGGCCGTGCTGTGCACGGCATAGTGGGCCGAGCCCACCGGCTGCCCGCCGCCCCCGATCACGTGCCATTCCAGGTTGTAATTCGCCGAGCTCTGGGCCAGGGCGCCCCCGCCCAGGCTCAGCGCCGCCACCAGCAGCGCCAGGCCGGCCGCCAGGAGTAGAGTTTTTCGACCCATCGTTTCCTCCTAGCGCAGCGTGACCAGGACATAGATCTGGTCCTGATCCGCCGCCGGCGACTCCATGGCCTTGCCCAGGATAGTGCCGGGCGCTGCCGCGTCCACCCCCGTCGCATAGCCGGCTTCCGCCGCGCTGCACAGCAGGTCGCCTGGCTGGATCGTCCCCGCCGCCGCGCGCACCTTCACCCGCGCCGGCCCCTGCACCACCAGCAATAAGTGCTCGCCGGGGGGCACCGGGCCGTCGAGCGTGGTCTCTGGGAGGACCTGCCCCGAGCCGGCCTCGGGCCGCTGGCCCTCCACCACGGCCTCCACGTTAAAGCCGCGGTAGACCACGCCCGCCACCGCCGCGCTGTTCGCCTCTGAAGCCCTGGCCACCTGGATAATCAGCGGGCCGCCCGCCTCCGCCGGCTCCACCACCCCGACCAGGACCACCACGTCGCCCGGCTCCAGCGCCTCGTCGCCGCCATTCTGCGCCAGGTGCATCATCGCCCCCGCCAGGTGATAGTTGAGCGCGTAGAGATTGTCGTAGGTGAACAGGCCATAGTTGTTATTTGTATTCCAGGTAGTGCCTTCCACGCCATAGTAGCTTTGGCTCGAGCCATACACGCCCGCCAGAGTGTTGCTCGAGCCGTAAACCCCGTCGCCGCCGTCGCTAGAGCCCGACACGCCGCTGCTGTTGCCGCTGCCGCGCACACCCGCCACATTCCCCTCGCCGCGCACGCCATAGTTATTGGCGCTGACGCCATACACCCCGTAGCCAAAGTTGGACGTGAAATAGCCGGCGTGGTCCCAGTGGTCGGTGCCGTCGGCGTTCACCCGGATGCCATACCCCTGGTTGCTGTCAAACACGCCGGCCGTCTTGGTATTGCTGTTGGCCACCAGGGCATTGCCTGTGTCGCTATAGCCGCGCAGCCCATAGCCGCCCGCCGAGTTGCCATACACGGCGCTGCCCGTCGTCGCCGCCCCCCAGATAGCGCTGCCCGTGGCCATCGAGCTGGTGTTCGTCGCCCGGAAGAGCCAGTTGGTTGGCGCGTCGGCTTCCATCTCGGCCCCCGGCCTCAAGTTGAGCGCATAGGGCACCGGCAGCAGCTCCTGCCGGGGCGTCAGCCAGTCGCCGTCGACCCAGATGCGCAGCCACAGCCCTTTCCCGTCAAAGTGATAAGCGTCGATGCTCAGGTCGGTGCTGAACGCCCCGTTGTTTACCTCCACGTTGAACTCGCCACTGTCCCACCAGAGCGTGCCGGCCGCCGCGTCGTCGTAGAGCTGAAAGCGCATGGGGTAGGTCCCGTCGAGCGGGTTGCCCATGGCGTCGGTCAGGCGCCCCTGGTAGTTGATCTTGCTGGCCACCGTCGCCCCCGGCGCCAGGGCGCCGGGCAGCGCGGCCACACCACCGGCGGCCAGAACCATGGCCGCCGCCACCACCACCCCTATCCACAACCTTCGAGTGTTCATCGATTCCCTCCTTCTCTTGTTTAAAGCTTGGCCTTGCTCATTTGTCCTGTGGGCTTCTCTTTGATCCGTTGCCTCCTTTCCCCGGCCGGCTTCAGGGTTGCCGGTTCATCTCCTCCCACAGCGCCTGGACCGCCGGGTGGTCCGGGTCGATCTGCGCCGCCTGCCGCCAGGCCGCTTCGGCTGCGTCGCGCTGCCCCAGCCGCCAGGCGCTGGTGGCCAGCCCCACGTGGGCGGGCACCCATTCGGGCGCCCAATGCACCGCTTGCCGGTAGGCGGCCAGCGCCGCTTCGACGTGTCCCCGGGCCAGCTCGGCGTCGCCCAGGTGGGTGAAGGCATAGCCGTCGGTGGCGTCCAGGGCCACCGCCTGTCCAAACCGGGCGGCCGCCCCGGCTGGGTCGTTCCCTTCCAGGTGGACCATCCCCCAGGCGGTGTAGAGCATGGCCTGGTGGGGCGCCAGCGCCGTCGCCTGGCGGTAGGCCTCGTGGGCCAGCGCCACTTGGGCCGGCTCCCACCGGTTGCCCCACAGCCCATACAGCTCGCCCAGCGCGGCCCAGGTGCCATAGTCGCCCGGGCGTAGGTCGCGGGCGGCCAGCAGCTCCGCTTCGGCTTGCTCCAGCCAGCGCCGGGGATCTTGGCCGGCGGCTTGCTGGAGGTAGGCCCAGCTCAACTCCCGGTGGTAGGCCGGTTCGGCCGGCCACAGGTGGGTGGCCCGTTCCAGGGCCGCGATCGCCCCCGGCCAGTCGCCCGCCTCCGATCGCCGGGCGGCCGTCCGGGCCGCCACGTTGGCCGCCAGCGGCCGGACGTTGAGCTGGAGCACAGCCCCGCCCACGCCCGCCAGCAGCAGCCCCGCCGCCAGCCAGCGCAGCCATCTCGTGTGCCCTCTGGCGGCATCGGTCTCTGGGGGCCAATCTCCTCCCCGCCCAGGGGTGGGGGGCGGCTCCCTCTCCCCTGGGGGAGAGGGTTGGGGTGAGGGGGAAAATGGGCCGGGGGCCGCTCTTCCGCCCAGCGCGGGCAGCAGGGCCAGCAGCAGCCACGTCGCCGTCGCCGTGGCCGTCACGTCGAAACTCACCAGGTTCCCGGCGGCGTTGCCCGCCACCGCCGCCAGGCAGGCCAGCAGCGTCAGCCGCCGCTCCGGCTCGGCCGTCGCTTGCGCCGCCCGCCAGCCCGTCCGGAAAGCGGCCGCCCACAGCGCCAGCCAGGCCAGCACGCCCGCCAGCCCCGTGGTCACCGCCCAGTCGAGCGCCAGGTTGTGCGCGCGATCCACCACCACCCCCCGGCCCTGGTAATAGACCAGTTGCGGCGGATAGACGCGGGGGAAGACGAGCTCCAGCGCGTCGGGGCCATAGCCCAGCCAGGGGCGCTGCCCGACCAGCTCGAGCGTGGCCTGCCAGATGGTCAGCCGCGCCGCCTCCGAACCCCCCTCGTGGCCCAGCCACAGCGTGCCCCCCAGGCCGCCGATCAGCCCCGCCAGCCCGGCGGCGAGGATCACCCGGCGCCGGCGCCGCGACAGTTGCGGCCAGTACCAGAGGAGCGCCAGGCTGCCCAGCCCCGCCGCCGCCGCCAGCCAGGCGCCCCGGGCCAGCGTCAGGCCGATCACCGCCAGCTCGGCCGCCAGCAGCGCGCCGCCGGCCAGCCGCCGCCCGCGCCCCGCGGCCGTGGCGGCCAGCGTCGCGGTCAGGGGCAAGAGCAGGGCCAGGTAGGCCCCCGTAAAGTTAGAGCGGCCCAGCGTAGTGTAGAGCGGCGAGCGGGCGTCGCTGATCAGCCCCACGGCGTCCCAGCCCAGGGCCTGGGCCAGCCCCAGCCCTGCCAGCGGCACGGCCGCCATCACCAGCGCCGTCAGCAGCCGCCGCGCCTGGGCCAGCGTTCGTAGCCGCGCCGAAACCACCAGGAACAGGAGCAGGTAGCTCAGCAGCGTCAGGGCGCCCTGGGCGCGCGCGTAGCTGCCCCACAGGCTCAGCCCCCTGTCGGCCGCCACAGCCGTGGCCGCCGCCTGGACGCCGCCCAGCGCCACCGCCGGCCAGAGCAGGGGATTGCCCTCGAGCTCGCGCCAGGGAGAGCGCCGCCCGATCAGGCCATCCGCCAGCCAGGCCCCCGCCAGCAGCCAGGCCAGCGTGCGCGCCACCCCCGCCTTGAACGGCTCGAACGGCTGCTCTGCCCAGAGATTGACACTCAGCGGCGCGAGGAGAGCGGCCAGCAGCCAGCCCATCTCCAGCAGCGTGTCACCCAGCCGCTCCTCCGGCGCTCTCCCGTCCATGGTCGTCGCCTCGCCTCCTGGAGGGCGCCCTGGGTCGCCCTCCCTCTGAAAAAAAAGGGCCTCGTCTCTGCCCCATTGTACCACAGATCCGGGGGCAGCGCACCTGCCAGCAGCCGGGCCCTATGGCTGTCGCCCGGCGAAACAATCCCTCTTTTCGACACACTGGGTAAACCGTCAAAGGGTCAAAGGGTTCACCCGGGGGGATGACCGGCCCCCGCAGCCGGTGCATCCCACTTGTGTAGGGCGTGTCAGCCCGATTCATCGGGCGCTGCTCCGTAGACGGGGCACTTCATGCCCCGTCGTTCTTTATGCCCCGTCGTTCTTCATGCCCCGTCGTTCATGCGGCCACGATGTTCCTACAAACAAGGGATGCACCGCCCCGCAGCCGGCGGCTTGACATCTGGCCCGGAAAAGAGTAGAATCTCGTCACCATTGATTCTTTCGAGAGGCGGCCTGTGACCACACCGTGGGAGCGTTTCAAAGAGGCGGCCCGCCTGGGCCAGCCCGACCAGGTGCCCGTCGCGCTCATCGTCGACAGCCCGTGGCTGCCCGGCTATGCCGGCCTCGACACGCGCGACTACTATCTCTTTCCCGACACGTGGCTCGAGATCAACCTCGGCCTGCTCGACCGTTTTCCCGGCGCTGCCTGGATCCCCGGCTTCTGGATCGAGTATGGCATGGCCGCCGAGCCGTCGGCCTTTGGGGTGCGGCCGCGCTTTTATGCCGACAGGCCGCCCTCCATCGAGCCCCTCGTGCCCGATCTCGCCTATTGGGCCGGCGTCAAGCCCGCCGATCCCACCGTCGACGGCCTGATGCCGCTGGTCCTCCGCCTCTACCAGGTCATGGACCGCCGCTTGCAGGCCCAGGGGCTGTCGATTCCGATGGTCGCCGCCCGCGGCCCCATGACCGTCGCCTCCTACCTGGTGGGCGTCACCCCCCTCTTGATGGGCGTCGCCAAACAGCCCGACCTGGTGTATGCGCTGCTCGACACCATGGCCACGACTGTCATCCATTGGCTGCAAGCCCAACTCGACGTGCTCCACCGGCCGGAAGGCATCCTGCTCCTCGACGACCTGGTGGGCCTCGTCTCGCCGCGCCACTATGCAAGCGTGGTGGCGCCCCATCTGCAGCGCATCTTTGGCGCCTTTGAGGGGCTGATCCGGGTCTATCACAACGACACCCCCTGCCCCCACCTCCTGCCGGGCCTGGCCAAAGCCGGGTTTGACGTCTTTAACTTTAGCCACGAGATGGACATCGCCGAGGTCAAGTCCGCGCTGGGCGGGCGCGCCGCCCTGATGGGCAACGTGGCGCCCCTCGATCTCGGCGTGCGCGGCACGCCCGAGCAGGTGGCCGCCGCCGCCCGCCACTGCCTGGAGCAGGCCGCGCCTGGCGGCGGCATGATCCTCTCCTTTGGCGGGGGCGTCTCGCCCGGCACGCCGGCCGAAAATATCGACGCGTTGCTGCGCGCCGCGCGCGAGTGGAACAGTTGATTGAATGAAAAGGTAGGGGCGGGAGCCTGCCCGGAGCGCAGCGAAGGGTCCCCCTGCCCATTTCCGGAGGAGAAGAGAGCATGAAAGATCTGCCAGGATATCCCCGCTCGCGGGTGGAGAAGGACGGCACGGTCTACTGGCTGGCGCGGCGCGATGGCCGGCGGGTGCTGGTGGTAGAAGGCGACGCGTCCGGCTTTGAGGGAGAGCCCGGGGGCGATCCATTCATCGCGCCGCTCACCGCGGCCAACGCGCAGGCGCTGCGCGGGCGGCTGCCCTGGCTGCGGCCCCAGGTGCTCGGCCAGCGGCTGTCCGTCGGCACCGGCGACAGGCTGGGGCTGGCCACGCCGGGCCACCTGCGCGCCGTGCGCGCCCACGCGCTGTCGCGCGGCGGCGCCGGCGCCGCGCCGATCGTGGCCCAGCAGTCGATGCGCGAGAATGCGCGCACAGGCCGGTCGGCCCAGCAGGTGATGGACGATGCCCTGTGGGGCGTGTTCCAGGAAGGCTGGCGCGCGCCGTGGGGCGCCGACGCCGATCACCTGAAGAGCACCGAGCACGTGGATCTGTGCGCCGCGGCCGGCTATACCTTCTACACGGTCGACCCCGGCGACCACGTCGACGACAGTGCGCACACCGCCCCCCTCGACGCGCTCCGCCACAAGGTGGACGTGCTGCCCTGGGACGCCCTCGAGGACTCGGCCGGTGCCCTCCGCGCGCGCTACCTGGGCCGCGCCTTCCAGGCCGAAGCGCTGGCGCTCGAGTTCGACGAGGAATCGCTGCTGCGCGCCGCGGCCAAGTATGGCCGGGCCATTGCCCACACGGCGCGCATCTACCGCCACCTGGCCGGCGTGCTGCCCGCGGGCGAGTTCGAGCTCGAGGTGTCGGTCGACGAGACCGCCACCCCCACCTCTCCCCTCGAGCACTGGTTCATCGCCAGCGAGCTGCTGCGCCTCGGCGTGCACTGGGTGAGCCTGGCGCCGCGCTACGTCGGCCGCTTTGAAAAGGGCGCCGACTATATCCCCTCGTCCGGCATCGCAGGCGACCTGGACGAGTTTGACCGGTCGCTGGCGTGTCACGCCGCCATCGCCCGCGCGCTCGGCCCCTACAAGCTCAGCATTCACACCGGCTCGGACAAGTTCAGCGTCTATCCGCTCTTTGCCCGGCACGCCGGCCACCTCGTCCACCTGAAAACGGCGGGCACCAGCTACCTGGAGGCACTGCGCGCCATCGCCCGCGTCGAGCCCGCCTTCTTCCGCGCCATCCTGGCCCTGGCCCTCGAGCACTACCAGGAGGACCGGGCCACCTATCACGTGTCGGGCGAGACCGGCAAGGTGCCATCGCCCGAGACACTGGCCGATGGTGAGCTGCCGGGCCTGCTCGACCAGCACGATGCGCGCCAGGTGCTGCACGTCACCTTTGGCTCCGTGCTCGACCGCTACCGCGATCGCCTGCTGGCTACCCTCGACGCGCACGAAGAGGAGCATTACGCCGCGCTGGAGGCCCACTTCCTGCGGCACCTGGCGCCGTTTGGGTAGAGTTGATTGCGGCCAGTCGTTGTCAGCCTGTTGCACTCGTTCGTGCATCTATTGACTTGACACCGGAAATGGTGCTATAATAGTGTCATGAGGGCGATCATTGATACCAACGTGGTCTTTGAAGGGCTGACCACGCGAGGCAGCGCAGCGGGTGTGATTGTGGATGCGTGGATGGCTCGGCTATTCGTGCCCTGCGTGTCAACCGCCCTGGCCTATGAATACGCCACCGTGCTTGCTCGAAAACTATCCGAGCAGCGCTGGCAGGTTGTTAGCCAGGTACTGGATGCTTTGCTTGACCGGGCCGAGTTTACGCCGATATACTATTCGTGGCGTCCTTCGTCACCTGATCGGGCAGATGAACACGTGGTGGATTGCGCCATGAATGCTGGAGCGTGTGTCGTAACATCGAATGTGCGCGACTTTGCTCTCGCACATCGGGAGCTCGGACTCGGGGTGCTGACGCCTGCCGAATTTGTGGCGCTGTTGGTGGATGACCCGGAGAGGAGTGGATGATGGGACGTTTAACTCTACGGTTGCCCGAAACATTGCACCGGCAGTTGGAGCAGCAGGCCAGATTGGAAGGGATCTCGCTCAATCAATACTTGGTGTATGCGCTGACCCGCCAGGTTTCCAGCGCGTATACGGTCACGGCAATTTCAGAACATGCTGTTCAAGAGCAGAGGGAAGCCTACGAGGCACTGCGCCAGAGGCTGGGCTCGGCGACTGACGATCAGGTGCAGGCAGTGCTGGCACAACGTGAGCATGTTGAGCCAGAACCGGAGCTCGACCCTCAGCTCATGTCTCGCCTGCGCGAGCGCATAGGACGAGCGCGTGAATCAGCGCGAGAAAGTTGAATACCCGGCTGGTACATTCTGAGTTGATTGGTGCCTGTCACTAACACGATGTGCAATGTCCGGTTTAGCAAGGAGGGGCAGATGGAAGGTGCAGATCAGGCCGACATGGGCATCATTGGCCTCGCCGTGATGGGCGAGAACCTGGTGCTGAATATGGAGAGCAAGGGGTTCACCGTGGCGGTGTACAACCGCACCGTGAGCAAAGTCGACGCCTTCCTGGCGGGCAGGGCGGCGGGCAAGAACATCATCGGCACACGCACCATCGAAGCGTTCTGTGCCAGCCTGAAGCGGCCGCGCAAGGCCATGATCATGGTCAAGGCCGGCGCGGCGGTGGATGGTGTGATCGAGCAACTGCTGCCCTGCCTCGAGCCGGGCGACATCATCGTCGACGGCGGCAACAGCTTTTTTGGAGACACGGTGCGGCGCACCAGGTACGTGGAGGAGAGGGGTCTGCTCTACGTGGGCACCGGCGTGTCCGGCGGCGAGGAGGGCGCGCTCCATGGCCCCAGCATCATGCCCGGTGGCAGCCCGGCCGCGTGGCCCCACATCCAGCCGATCTTTCAGGCTATTGCAGCCAGGGTCGAGGATGGCACGCCCTGCTGCGACTGGGTGGGGCCGGACGGCGCCGGGCACTATGTCAAAATGGTGCACAATGGCATCGAGTACGCCGACATGCAAATGATCGCCGAGGCGTACTACCTCATGGAGCGCCTGCTTGGTTTATCGGCCGCACAGATGCAGCAGGTGTTTGCCGGGTGGAACCGGGGCGAGCTCAAGAGCTACCTGATCGAGATCACGGCCGGCATCCTGGGCCACGTGGACGAGGAGACGGGCCGCCCGGTGGTCGACGTCATCCTCGACACGGCTGGCCAAAAGGGCACCGGCAAGTGGACGAGCCAGAGCGCCCTCGACCTGGGCGCGCCGGCGCCGACGATCGCCGAGGCCGTGTTTGCACGGGCCATGTCGGCGATCAAGGAGGAGCGGGTGGCAGCCAGCGCAGTCTTGCACGGGCCCCAGGCGTCGTTCGACGGCGACAGGGATGCGTTCGTGGCCGACCTGCGCGAGGCGCTCTTGGCCAGCAAGATGTGTGCCTACGCCCAGGGTTTCCAGCTCCTGCGCCTGGCGTCGCAAGAGTATGCGTGGGACCTCGACCTGGGGGGCATTGCGCTCCTCTGGCGCGAGGGGTGCATCATCCGCGCCCAGTTCCTCGACCGCATCACCGAGGCCTATCGCGCGCTGCCGGGGCTGGCCAACCTCCTCCTGGCGCCCTACTTTCAGCAGCAGATCGACCAGGGCCAGGCTGCGTGGCGGCGGGTGATCGCCGCGGCGGTCACCCACGGCCTGCCCGTGCCCGCTTTTAGCAGCGCCCTGGCCTACTATGATGGCTACCGGCGCGAGCGCTTGCCCGCCAACCTGCTCCAGGCGCAGCGCGACTATTTTGGCGCGCACACCTACGAGCGCGTCGACAGGCCGCGCGGCCACTTCTTTCACACCAACTGGACCGGCGAGGGGGGCGCGACCACAGCCGGGGCCTATACGGTCTGACGTATCTCGTGCTGTGCAGGTCAGGGATTGGGTATTAGATATTGGGGGTTCTCCAATATCTAATACCCAATCCTTTCTCACGCTGCCTGCGTCCCCACTTCCTCGCGCGGGTCGGTGCGGCGGATGATGTCGCTGATGGTTTCCTGGTTAAACCCCTTAAAGCCCTCGCCGCGCTGGATATTTTCGAGGTGGCTGCCGACGGCGCCCTGGTCGACAAAGCGCGCCTGCTGCTCCTCGGTGATCTTGCCCGCCGAGGCCAGCCGTGCCAGCCGCCCGGGCGCGACCTCCCACCGCTCGCCCCGCGTGAACGCCTGGCGCAGGAAAGAAAAGTTGCTAAAGGGGCGCATTGTCGCCACGTCCCAGTCGGCCAGGCCGCCGATCGCGGCGTCGAAATCGAGGCGGGCGGCCAGGTGGTGCAGGCCCGCGCCCAGCATCGACTCGCCGTGCAGCGCGCACCAGAGGCCCACTGTGCCCAGCTCGTCGCGCTCGGGCAGGGGGCGGTGCGCAAAATCGCCCTCCACCTCGTCGGGCGACAGGTCGACGTCGGCAAACACGGCCAGGCGGCACGCCGGCTGCTCCATCACCTGCGCGCCCCAGCCGGCCTGCGCCCCGGCGTAGAACCGCTCGCGGGCGTGGAATCCCAGGGTTTCCAGGATCTCGATCAGCACCGGGAACACCGAGCGTGAGCTGCGAAAAGTGTGGTGGTCGTGGTTGGCCCACCCCAGGCCGAGCGTGTCCTGGCGCGCTTTTTGCACCTGCCCGGCCCGGTTGCGCCGCTGCCAGTGGGCGCGCTCGGCGGCAAAGGCGACCCACGCGGCGCGGTCGGCGCCCAGGTCGGCCGCCAGCGACCGCGCCAGCGCCAGGGTGCGCGCCATCCCCTCCCGCTCGTCGTCGAAATCGCGCCGCCGGGTGGCCCACCGCTCGAACCCGGACAGGTAGCGCGCCGTTTCGTCGGGTGGCAATTCGACCGGCACGAACCCACCGTGGCCGCGGCGCTCGACGACGAGCAGGGCGCGGTGGCCATCCTGCCAGGCCACTGCGCGCCGATAGGGGCTGAGGATACTCCCTGCGATTGGGGCGGACAGGTGGTGCATCATCAAAAAGTGGCTCGCGTCCTCCACCTGCACCGCGGCGGCCAGCGCTGTGCCGCCGGACCGGGTGCCCTGGCGCAGCACGAAACGCGGCAGGGTGGCGCCGGGGTGGTGATACACGCTATCGCCCGGCTCGGCCTCGACCTCCGCCGCCTCAAAGCCGAGCTCCGCCAGCTCGCCGCGCGTGCGGTCGCTGCCTGCGAGCACCAGGTGATCGATCCAGTCCACCAGGCGCGTGTCTGTTCGACGCACCAGGCGCTGCCGCAGGCCGTCGACTGCCGGCAGGGCGGCGAGCAGCTCGGCCAGGTGATTGACGACGTACCGTTCCGCCTCTGGGTGGCGGTGCCACACAAACCGATCTCGCTCAGTCATGTTCCCCTCACCGCACATCCTTGTTGCTGCTGTGTCCGGGGTAGACGCGGCTCGACGGATCGACGTAATTCTTGGCATAGTTGGCCGCGACGGCGGCCTCGGCGGTCGCCGTGGCGATCAGCTTCAGCTTGCCCTCGTAGGTGGCAATGTCGCCCACCGCGTACACGGCAGGCAGGTTGGTGCGCATGGTGGCGTCGACCTCGATCGAGTTTTTGTAGAGATGGCATCCCCACTCGCGAATCGGGCCCAGGTTGGCGAGAAAGCCGAGCCCGAGGACCACTGCGTCTATGTCGAGTGTCTTCTCGTCGCCCGTTTGGTTATCAAAGACGGTGGCGGCTTCCAGGCGCTCGTCGCCGTGCAGCTCCTTCAGCTCGTGAAAGAGGAGCACCTGGCTGGGAGAGTCAAGGAGCTGCTCGACCGACTCTTCATGGGCCCGGAACTTGTCGCGCCGGTGGGCCAGCGTCACCTGGGCGGCGATCCCCTGCAGGGCCAGTGCCCAGTCGAGCGCCGAGTCACCTCCGCCGACGACGAGCACCCGTTTCCCCTGAAAGCGCTCCAGGTTCTTGACGAAATAAAACACGCCCCGGCCCTCCAACCGCTCCAGGTCGGGGATGTCGAGCTTGCGGGGGACAAAGGCGCCCACCCCGGCGGCAATGATCACCGTGCGGCTCACGTGGACGTTGCCCGGCTCTGTCACCAGATCGATCAGCAGGCGCCCCTCCTCCTCCCTCTGCTTCAGCTCCATCACGCGCTCGGCCAGGTGGATTGAGGGAGAGAAGGCCATCGCCTGCTCCACCTGGCGATCGACAAATTCCTGCGCCAGCACCTTGGGAAAGCCCGCCAGGTCGTAAATGTACTTGTCTGGATAGAGGGCCGCCAGTTGGCCGCCCAACTGCGGCAGGCTGTCAATGATCTTGGTCCTGGCCCCGCGTAGCCCGGCGTAAAATGCGGCAAAGAGGCCGGATGGCCCCCCGCCAATGATCGTAATGTCGTACACGTCCTGTTCTGTCATGGAATCATCCCCCCGCGTTCTGCAGTCCGAACCGGTACCGTTGCTGAGGACAAGCCCGTGGTTCGTAGATCTGTAGCGTCTCTGGCTTATAGGTTTGCAATCGCCGTTGGCTGCGCGAGGAATTATACCATAGGCAGTTGGGGAAGCCAAGATTGTTGCCATGAAAGATTGGCAGGCTGGGTGTCCGGCCTTCCAATCTGCCCATCACAGTTGGCGCACGTCGCCAGCAATGGTATAATGGCCCGCGTGAACGTTCCACTACGGCAGTATTGGAATCTGATCGTGCGCTACATTGTGCCGCAGCGTCTGCCCGCGCTGGGGCTCGTGTTGTTGCTGCTGGCAGGCATCACGCTACAGGTGGTCAACCCGCAGGTCATGCGCCTCTTTCTCGACACAGCCCAGGCCGGTGGATCTGCCGCCAGCCTGGTTCAGCTCGCACTCATTTTTCTCGTGGTGGCCCTGGCCCAGCAGGCGGCCATCGTCGGCGCGACCTACCTGGGCGAGAACGTGGCGTGGACGGCGACCAACATGCTGCGCGCCGAGCTGGCGGATCACTGCCTGCGCCTCGATATGTACTTTCACAACGCCCACACGCCGGGCGAGATGATCGAGCGCATCGACGGCGACGTGACCGCGCTGTCGAATTTTTTCTCCCAGTTCTTTATCCAGGTCGTCGGCAATGGCCTCCTCCTCCTCGGCGTGGTGGCGCTGCTGCTCGTCGAGGACTGGCGAGTGGGGCTGGTGGTGGGCACGGTGGCCCTGGGCGCGCTGGGCGTGCTGGCGCGGCTGCGCAACATTGCCGTGTCGCACTGGCGCGCCCAACGGCAGGCGAGTGCCGATCTGTTTGGCTTTCTCGAAGAGCGCCTGGCAGGCACCGAAGAGATCCGGGCGAACGGCGCCGAGGTGCACGTCATGCGCGGCTTTTACGTGCGCATGCGCGAGCTGCT
>JAFGIA010000210.1 GCA_016929795.1 Anaerolineae bacterium | reverse complement strand
TGTAAATCCGCTGGCTCAGCCTTCGGAGGTTCAAATCCTTCCCTGCCCACCACGGAGCTCCTTCGGTGGAAGGGGCTCTTTTTTTGTGGGGACCACACGTCGTCGCGGCATCCACGGCTAAAGCCGTTACTGCGAACGGTTGGTGGTTCGCTGGCGGAGGGCTTCGTACAGGGTGATGGCGCCGGCGACGGCGGCGTTGAGGGATTCGACGCGGCCGTGCATGGGCAGCTTGATGAGATAGTCACACGTGTCGCGCACCAGGCGGGCCAGGCCCTGGCCCTCGCTGCCGACCACGAGGGCGAGCGGCCCACGCAGGTCGGCCCGGGTGTAGAGCTGAGCCCCGGGCGCCGCTTCCAGGCCGGCGAGCCACACGCCTTCTTGGCGCAACTGCTTCATCGCCTGCACCAGGTTGGGGACCTCCGCCACGCGCACGTGTTCCGCGGCGCCCGCAGAAGCGCGCACCGCGGCCGGCGTGACGCCCGACGCACGCCGGCCCGGCAGGACGACGCCGTGCACCCCGGCGGCTTCGGCAGTGCGCAAGAGCGAGCCCAGGTTCTGGGGATCGAGCAGGTGGTCGAGCAGGAGCAGAAAGGGGGGCGCACCTTCCTGGCGCGCCGCTGCGAGGATGTCGTGCAGGTCCACGTATGGGTAGCCAGAAACCTCGGCGGCGAGGCCCTGGTGGTTGGCCTCGCCGCCGGCGATCTTGTCCAGTTCTTTGCGGTCTATTTCCTGGAGGGGGATGGCGCTGCGTCGCGCGCGCGCCAGTACCTCCCCGACGATGTCTGTCGGCTTGACGCCTGCCGCGACGAGCAGCTTGTAGACCTGGCGCCGGCCGGCGCGCAGCGTCTCGCGCACGGGCTGGCGGCCGTAGAGGATCTCGCGCACGGTCAGCAGCCAGCTAGCGTCCTGCCAGGCGCCAGCGTGTTCCCTCGGCGCTGTCTTCCAGCGCAATACCCATGGCAGCCAACCGGTCGCGGATCTCGTCGGAGCGCTGCCAGTCGCGTGCGGCGCGTGCCTCCTGGCGCAGGTCGATGAGCAGGCGCACCAGATCGTCGACCAGCTCGCCGCCCGCCCCGGCAGCCAGGTCGCCAGGGAGGATGCCGAGCACGTCCTCGCCCAGCTCTTGGTAGAGGCTGTCGATGGCCTTCAGGGTGCCGGCTGTAACCGGCTCGCCCGAGTTGAGCAGGGCGTTCGTCTCGCGGCTCAGATCGAACAGGGTGGCGATGGCCTGCGGTGTGCCGAAATCATCGTCCATCACCTCGACGAACCGATCGCAAACCTCGGCCAGCTTTTTCTCCCATCCGGTGTCCGGCGCGCCTTCCTGTGCCGTGCGCATTCGCTCGCGCACCAGCCGGACGGCGCTGTACAGCCGCTCGCGCCCTCTGTCGGCGGCGTCGAGCGCTTCTGGTGAAAAGTCTGTCGGCGAGCGGTAGTGGCTGCTCAGGATGAAAAAGCGCACCGTCATGGGGTGATAGTTGCGCACGATATCCTTGATAAAGATGGCGTTGCCCAGGCTCTTGCCCATCTTGACGCCTTTGACGGTGACCATGTTGTTCAGCAGCCAGTAGTTGCAGAACTTTATTCCCGTAGCGGCCTCACTCTGGGCGATCTCGCACTCGTTGTGTGGAAAGATGTTTTCCAGCCCGCCGCCGTGGATGTCGAACGGCTGGCCCAGGTACTTGGTGGCCATCACCGAGCACTCGGCGTGCCAGCCGGGATAGCCTTCGCCCCACGGGCTGGGCCAGCGCATGATGTGGCCCTCTTCAGCGGCCTTCCACACGGCAAAATCGGCAGGGTGGCGCTTGTCGAGGTTGATCGTCACGCGCGCGCCTTCTTCCTGCTCTTCCACGCGGCGGCCGGAGAGCTTGCCATACTCGGGCCAGCTCGAGACGTCAAAGTAGACCGAGCCGTTCGCCTCGTAGGCGTGGCCCGCTTTGATGAGCTGCTGCGCGAGCTTGATTTGCTCGCTGATGTGGCACGTGGGGCGGGGCGAAATGCTGGGCCGGCCGACGTTGAGCATGTCCATGTCTTCAAAGTAGCTGCGGATATAGTTCTCCACCAGCTCCATCGGCTCCACCTGCTCGCGGCGCGCCCCTTTCATGATCCGGTCCTCGCCCGTGTCAAGCATGTGGCCGACGTCGGTCAGATTTTGCACGTAGCGCACGTTGTAGCCACGGTAGCGCAGGTAGCGCGCCACGGTGTCGAACGTCACGTACGCCTTGGCGTGGCCCACGTGTGCGTGGTCATAGACGGTCGGCCCACAGACGTACATCGTGACGTATCCTTCTCGAACCGGCTTGAACTCTTCTTTTTCGCGTGTCAAAAAGTTGTATACGGTCAGTGCCATGTCAGTGTCCTCCCAGGGTTGAATTTGGATCTGGCCTCTAGACGGGGACGGGATGCTGTTCGAGCGGCGCCGCGCAGCATCCCCCAAGACAGGCGCAGATCCTGATCCAAACCAGAGGGGCAAGCAAAAGGCTATTCATCCTGGACACCATCTGGAGCATTCGCCATGGTGCGCGCGAGGTCGATAATCAGGTCGGTGGCAACCGGCACGGTGACCTGATCCGTGTTGATCGTGATGTGGTAGAGGGTTGGGTCGAGCCAGTTGACGTTGTGGTAGCGGCGCATATAGTCGAGTCGCGCGCGGTCGCTGGCGCGCAGGCGGCTCTGTGCCTCGCGCTTGGTCAGCTTGTCGCGTTCCATGAGCACTGCGATGCGGTGGGACGTGGGGGCTACGATCTGTATGTGCAGGACGTCAGGTTCGTTACGCAGTAGAATCTGTCCGCCACGGCCCACGATCAGCACGTTGCCCTCTCGTGCCAGCCCGCGAACGACGAGGCCGACCATGCGCACATAGCCCTCGAACCAGGCGCTGATCGGCGGCACGGTGGTGCTGAACAGGCCAGTGAAAGGAATCGTGACGCCCGGAAAATCGGTGCGAAAAGCCGACGTGTCGCTGATCGGCGACAGCGGGGGCATGGCACGCAGCGACGCGATCACCCGGTTGGTCAGACCTCGCTCGCGATCCGGTTCCAGCTCGGCCAAGGCGACGTGGGGCACGCCAGCCTTTTCCGCAGCTCGGTTTATCGTCTCAGCATCGATCAACCGTAGATCGAGCGCGCGAGCTATCTTGGTCGCGATCTCTTCTCCGTGGCTGCCTAACTGGCGTGACAGCGTGATCACGGTCATGAGTCTCACCTATCCAGACTTGGCTGTGCAAAGACCAGGCGGCCCTCGGTCTTTTGCAGCACTTTTTTCACGAGCACCGGCACGGTCTGGCCGATGTACGGCCTGCCTTCCTCTATGACGATCATGGTGCCATCGTCGAGATAGCCGACCCCCTGGCCCAGCTCTTTACCCTCCTGGATGATCTTGACGGAAATCGTCTCGCCAGGCAGCAGAACCGACTTGACGGCATTGGCCAGCTCGTTGATGTTCAACACCATCACGCCCTGGAGCTGTGCTACCCGGTTCAGGTTATAGTCATTGGTGAGGACCGGACAGCGCATGCTCTTGGCGAGCATGATGAGCTTGTCGTCCACCTCGCGCGCCTCGGGCACATCCATGTCGGTAATGCGCACGGGCACCACCGATTCATCCTTCAGGCGATTCAGCATGTCCAGGCCGCGCCGGCCACGGTTCCGGCGCAGCGCATCGGGCGAATCCGCAATGTGCTGCAGCTCGTTCAACACAAAGCGGGGCACGAGCATGGTGCCCGTGATGAATCCCGTCTGGCTGATGTCCGCGACGCGACCGTCAATGATCACACTCGTGTCGAGCAACACCGGCCGCTCCTCTTGCATGATCGAACGCTCGCCCGTCAGCCGCGAGCCTAGGATCGCAAACATATCTTTTTGCCGTGCCGTCATCACAACTACGCCCAGGTAGGCAAACAGCAGGGCTGCGACGAACGGCAGGTACTCCCCAAATGGCGGTGGTAGGTTGGCCAACACCGGCGACAGCAACGCTCCAATGAGCAACCCTACGATGAGGCCCAGAATAATGGCAAGCAGTTCTTGCGCTGGAAGCTGGCGAATGCGACGCCGGAGAAAGCGAATCGGCCTGACTGTGACATAGGGAGTGATCAACCCTCCCAACGCCACACCAGCCAGCATCAACACCACTACGTAGCGCAAATAGTACTCTGGCTCCGCGCTGCCGGCCAGGTACTCCCCCAACTGCCAACCTACCGCCCCCAGGAGGATCATGCCCAAAAAACGTACAACAAGCTCAACAATCATGGCTTGTCACCTCCCAAGTGGTTTATTTGATTGCCAGAGGCCGCTCCGTGTGTTACATATCTCCTCCTTCCCCACACGTACACCAGCCCAATGGTCCGCAACAACTCGATAGACTGAAAAGTGAGAGTATCTTAGCATATTCCGTGCCAAATGTCAACGCCGGAAAAAAGCGTTTCTGCACGGCTGTTCCAAGACCGTGTCAGCGCGAGGCCTTGCCCGGGAGCTGGTGGCAGGCCCTGCAGCGCGCCTCGTACGACTCGCTGCCCCCGACCAGGATCACCGGGTCGTCATAGGCTGCCGGCTGGCCATCGATCAGGCGCTGAGTACGGCTGGCCGGCGCGCCGCAAATGAGACAGATTGCCTGAAGCTTGGTTACCTCTTCCGCCTCGGCCATGAGCAGCGGCATCGGGCCAAAAGGCTCGCCCCGAAAATCCATATCGAGGCCGGCGACGATGACGCGCAGGCCATGGCCCGCAAGCTCGCTACACACGCCCGAGATTTCCCAATCAAAGAACTGCGCTTCGTCCACGGCGACGACTGTGGTGCCGGGCTCGATCCTGTCGAGAATATCGCGCGCGCTGGCCACAGGCACCGCCTGCCAATGCATCCCGTTGTGAGACGACACCTTTTCCGTGTGAGAGCGGCTGTCGATGGCGGGCTTGAACACCTGGACCTGCTGCCTGGCAATGTGCGCGCGGCGCACGCGCCGGATCAGCTCCTCTGTCTTGCCGCTGAACATGCTGCCGCACACGACCTCGATCCAACCCCCGCTATAGCTGTGGCGCATCTGATCTATCCCTCTGGCAAAAGAAACAGGGGCAAAGCATGAACTCTGCCCCTGTGTGGCGTTGCACGGGGCAACGCTTATTCCTGGCTTGTGATCTCGACCTTCTTTTCGAGACGGCGCATAAAGCGCTCCACCTGACCGGCCGTGTCGACAATGCGCTGCTCGCCGGTAAAGAAGGGGTGGCAGGCGGAACAGACGTCTGTGCGAATCTCGGGCTGCGTCGCGCCGGTTGTCCACGTGTTTCCGCAAGCACAGGTTACCTTGGCTTCTGGAAAATACTTGGGGTGAATGTCGTTTTTCATGATGCCCTTCCCTACGCCACGATCTCTTCCGGGTACACGCTCACCTGCTTGCGACCGTTCGGGATATGCTCGAACTTGACGTACCCTTCGACGGTTGCGAACAGGGTATAGTCGCGGCCAAGGCCAACGTTGTTTCCAGGATGAAATTTCGTGCCATGCTGGCGGACGAGAATGCTGCCCGCCGTCACAAGCTGCCCATCGAACCGCTTGACGCCCAGGCGCTGGGCGTGGCTGTCGCGGCCGTTACGGGTGCTGCCACCACCTTTTTTGTGTGCCATCTTTTACTCACCTTTCTACTGCAAGCCTTCAGGCGGGCTACCGCTCGCCTTGAAGCGAACGCCCCTAGGCGACGATCTCGTCGATGCGCAGACGGGTGTAATGCTGGCGATGACCCTTTTTGCGCCGGTAGCGCTTGCTGGCCCGGTATTTGTAGATGATTACCTTCCGGTGTCGTCCCTGGCGCAGCACGGTCGCCTTGACCGTGGCACCCTCCACCAACGGCCGGCCGATCGTAGCGCCCGAGCCATTGGCTACCAGCAACACCTCGCCCAATTCGATCTGCGCGCCCTCTTCGTAGGGCAACTTTTCCACGTCCACTGTGTCACCCGGGCTGACCCGGTACTGCTTTCCACCTGTCCTGACCACCGCGTACATGAGGACTGCCTCCAACTTCTGGAACGAGTTCTGTGATGCGCAATCGCACGACATTAATAAGCGGTGGGGCGAACCCCCGCCGCTCCTGACAAAAGGAAATTATACCACCTCTCGCCTATTTGTCAAACTCGGCGCTGGCAAAGACCAGGCTGGTGCGCTCGATCCGGTGCGGGCAGAGCGACAGGCCGAGCACGTCGAGCACCTCGTCGGGGCGGCCGGCACCCTCGGGGCTGACCTGCAGGCGCATCCACAAGACGCACCCCGAACCGGCGTCGTCAGGCTCCACGCGGATTTCTTGGATCAGCGGCCGCAGATCGTACGTGCGCAGCTTGCCCTTGTGAAGGCGCTGCCTGGGCAGGGTCGGTGCGTCGAGCAGGGCCTGCACCCTCGCGCGGAGCGCCACGGCAGGCTCTGGCGTCTCGACCGCCACGCCATAGTCGGCAGCGCGCATCTGTGATTGGAGCGATGCTGCCCGCAGGTCGACCTCTTGGATATGCGACACCGTCAGTCCGCGCGGCAGGTCGGACCCCAGGCGGCGCAGTGCATCCACTGGCGGCACGTACTCGTCCAGCCACACGTCGAGCACCTCGGTGCGGCTCGTCACCCCAACCGGCAGCGCAGCAGCCATCTGGAACCGCGGGCGCGGATTGTATCCCTGTGAATGGGCCACAGGCAACCCGGCGCGGCGAAAAACCCGCTCCCACGCTCTGTGCAGATCCAGGTGGGAGATGTACTTGAGCGGCTCCCCTTTGCCAAAAACAAGCCGGAGCCGGTACTGCTCTTGTTGTTCGGCCATGTGCGCATTGTACTTGAATTTGATCGTGGAAGCAAGCGCCAGGTCGCACGAGGACGGGGCAATCCGCTTGGCGCCATTTCGATGACGTTGACTTGGCAACAGTTTTGTGTTAGAATTGACTTGTCTAGCGCCAGAGACAAACATTACTGCCTCGTTATCTCGGTTGCAGCCCAAAGAGTGCTGGACTGCACTTTTCCGTGCACTGGAGCCAAGATGAAGGAATCGGGCAGCGCGAAAAACGAAATGCATTCGCCGGCAGAGAGTCACTCGATCCAGGGGGAGCAGGGTGCGCCGGTTTCCCCGGTTGCCCATGATCCGGCTGCCATCCGCTGCCTGCTGCGAGATGCGTTTCGCGTGGAATCGCTGCGTGCGTTTTGCCTGGATCGCCCGCTGTTCCGCCGCGCGTTGGACCAATTCCCCTACAAAGGCAGCCTGGAAGAAATGATCTCGGCCCTGATCGAGTACTGCGAAACCCGGGATTTGTTGGCAGAGCTGCTGCACGAAATCGAGCAGGAGAACCCGAGACAGTTTGCCCGATATGCACCGGATCTCTACCTCGACGCCGCGGCGGCCCTGCAGGCAACGGATGAGCCCGCTCCGGCGCGGCTCGCAGAGACGGCGCCAGCCTCGGGCGCGCCGAGTGTGACGCTCCAGATTGGCGACGGGGCTCGCGTGCGCGGGGTGAACGTGGCCGGCAGGGACGTGGTGCAAGAGATGTATGGCGGAGACGCGCTCCCGCTCCCCGGGAAGCGCGCTGTGCTGCGTGGTGCCGCCGTGGCAATCGGCGCGCTGGGCCTGGTGGTGGGCGTGTTGTGGCTGTCAAAGGTCGGCCCGGCCCTCACCCTAGAGTTTGCCATCCCCCTGGCCCTCATCTGCGCCGCCCTGGTCGTCGGTGGGCTCGGATTATTCATGCCGGGCCGGCGGGATCGATCCGGGCGCGGCGGCCAGGAGGACCAGGGGACGTGAGCCAACGGCAGGACGGTGAGGCGGATCGCGGCGGCAGCAGCCCTCCCCCCGGGCAGGGATCGCCCGAGCAGGCGGGGATCGCGATCGGCATCGGCGAAAGGGCCTCCGTGCGCGACGTGCGCGTCGCGCAGGGGAACATTTTCATCCGCACGTTTCTGCTGTTTGGTGGGCCGTTGCCTGTCGTCGCCGCAGTGCTCAGCGTCAGCCTGGTGGGCGCCCTGGTGGCGGCCGGGGTGTGGCTGGTGGGCCAGCCGGCACGGATGCGCGGCGATTTCAACATCGCCATTGCCGAGTTTCACGAGATCCAGGGGGGCGTGGACAGGAATACGGATCTGTCGGCGAGCATCACGCGCCGGCTGTGCGACTATCTGGAGACGGAACTGCAAGGCTTTGATCTCCAGGTGCAGGTTGAAAAGCGCAACATGCCGTACATCGAGGATCCGGCCCAGGCGGAAGAGCTGGCGAGCCGGATCGGGGCACATCTGGTGATCTATGGCACGATTGTGCGGCTAGGAGATCAGGTGTCGCTGCAGCCAATGTTCTATGTCGTGCCCGAGATCCGGGGCGCGAAGGGGCGCGCCGCGGGCATTGCGGGCGACGTGGACGAGATCACCAGCGCCCACGCCATGGACTTTCCACTCGGATTCGATCCGGGACAGCCAGAGGGAATCGTCAGTGCCGTGCAGAGCCGCGCTTCGATCATCTCCTATTTTATCCAGGGACTGGTGTGGATGACCGAGCGCAAGCCCGAGCTGGCGCGGGCATGTTTTGGGATGGCCATCGACGGGGCGGGCCAGCTCGACACGTTTGAGGGCATGGAGGTACTGTACCTGTTCAGCGCGGTCAGCGGTTACCAGGCCGGTGCGTACACGGCGGCGAACGCGGATCTCGACCGCGCGTTCGAGGTGGCGCCTGGCTATGGCCGCGCCCAGATCGCGCGCGCCAACGTCTATTACCACGTGGCGGTCGAGGGGTTCGAGGAGCTCGACGGTTGCCTGGTGCCCGAGCTCGACGGCGAAACGGCGGCGCTGTGTGCCTCGGCCAGGAAAGAGGATGCGTGGTGGTACCTGGTGGCGCGTGCCCACGAGGGATATCTCCAGGCGGCGCAGGCAGAGCCGGCGCCGCACGAATACCGCTTTTGCCTTGCCGAAAAGGGGTGGATCGGCAGTGGCAATGTGAAGCTGCTGCTGGCTCAGCGCGAGCCCGGGCTGGCGTGGTACTATGAACAGGCGCTCGAGGACTATCAGCGGGTCGTCGACAGCTACCTGGATACGGCCGCCCCGGCGCGGGCCGCGAAGGGAGATCGCGCTGCCCAGGCCTATTGGGGCATCGGGGTGATCAGCGAGCGGCTGGATCGGGAGGCGGACGCCGTCGAGGCGTTTCGCGACTGTGTGCAAGTGGCGCACTATGACGAGGAGGTCAGGGAGGAATGCCAATCGTACCTGGATCAGCTACTCACGCCGCAGGAAAGCCCCTAGGCGCCTGGCGCCTGGCTCTGCCAGCGCTTGGCCTGGCCCTGCTCCTCCTGCTCGCGGCGGCGTGCCAGGACCAGCCGCCGACGCCTACTCCACGCCTGCCGACTCCCGAGCCAGTCGCGAGCCCCACACCTACGGTGACGTTGCCGGTCATTGCGCTGGTGACTGCCTCGCCTGGGCCTTCCGCCACCGCCTCGCCCACGCCGTGCGTGGTGCCGCTGGGCTGGCTGCCGTGGACCATCGACCCGGGCGAGACGCTGTCGGCCATCGCCCAACGGTACGCGATGACGGCGGCCGAGATCCAGGCGGCGAACTGCCTACCGTCGGCCGACGAGATCGTGGTCGGGCAGACGATCTATGTCCCTTACTACGTCACACCCACCCCGACTCCCTGCTTCCCCAATCCCAACTGGGTGCCCTACACGGTGCAGGTGGGCGATAGCTGGTACCGACTGGCGGCGCTCTATGGCTACAGCGTGGCCGAGCTGCAGGCGGGCACGTGTGCGGCAGGCGAGATGCTGTACGCGGGCCAGATCATCTATGTGCCTTACCTCATTCCCGCGCCGCCCCCGCCGCAGCCAGGGCCAACCTCCGAATTTGTGTACGGCCGGACGCCGCCAGCACCACCCCCTGGAGAGCGCATCCTCGGGCGGGTGCCGGCGCCCGGTATCCCCTCGGTGAGCGGGGCGTGTCCGGTGCCGGACTGGCTGGTGTACGATGATGAGGCGGATTCCTCCGCGCAGTACGACATCACGTCGAGACTATGGCTGACGGTAACACACCCCAATTATTGGGCCGTCGACGGAGCGGCATGTCTATTTGAGGATGTAGAGCTAACCGTGCGCGCGTCGCCTCAAACCGCGGCACCCGTCGCCTATGGACTGGCATGCCGCGTCACGTCTGATCGGCCGGTGAGTTATTATGCCTTTCTGGTGAACCAAGAAGGCAAATATGCCATCGTGCAGGTGCAGAACTATTACGCCCGGTACCTCGTCGACTGGACACCGGAAGAGCAGATCGAGACCGGGGCGGGTGTGTTCAACCGGCTGTCTATCACGTGTGATGGCGAAAGCCTCAGTTTTAGGGTGAACGGCAAGGAGGTGCCAGGGGGCCACGGCGTCGGGTCGAGCGAAGGAGACATTGGCCTGATCGTGGTCACGCCGGGCGGAGAGCCGGCGACTGTGGTCTTTGATGCGTCGAGAGCGCGGAAGCCAACTGAGAGATGATTCCCGCAGTAGAGGAGCGAGAGAATGGCAGACAGAAATTGTGATCCGATCAGAGTTGAGCAACCGGAACAGGCGGGAAGGTTGCTGCGGCCGCGCGTCAGGCAGCCGGCGCCTCCCGCTTTGACATCACCGCCCAGAGCAACGGGGGCCCTGGAGATCAAGTTCGTTGATTCGAAGGATGGAGAGGGAGTGCGCCTTGTCAACGGGCAGTTCCAACGTCCGCAGTACATCGTGGAGGCAGAATTCAACCGGTTGCTCTCCCCACTCGAGACGTACGCCGCCCACGACTATCGCCAGGTTGTGATAGATGAGCCCGGGGAGCCAGAAGCCAGCCTGGAGTCGGACGCGCCGATCCCTTGCCCAGTGACCCGGACGCGACGAGTGCCGGATCTCTCGCAATACTTCCGGGTGAAGGTTGTCACCAACCTGCACCAGCGTTTTATTGATGACGTCCAAGATCTCGAGTTTGTCGAGGCTGTCTACCCGGCTCCAACACGCGCTCCGATGCCGGCCGATCCGCAATTCTGGCCGATGTTTCAGCTCCACCTCCTCAGGCTCAACTCTGATTACGGGACGGACGTCTATGGGATAGACGCCGAGGTGGCCTGGGCTCGGGGCATCCTGGGCGACTTGGTGCGTGTGGCCATCGTCGACTATCACTGGAACCTGGCGCACGCCGATCTGACGCCGGGCAGAGCCTTGCAGCGGCGCGCGCCGGCACCGGAGATCAGAGGTTGTGCGACATCGGAATACAGGGACCACGGCACGGCGGTGCTCGGCACGATCGCGGCGCGCCATGAATCGGACGACCTGCCTGAGGCGGGGATGCGCGGGATTGCACCCAACGCAACGGTGTGGATGTATGCCGCTGATACAGAGGACGGGCCGGAGGTGAACATCGCACAGGCCATCACAGCGGCCACCAGCAAGCTACGCGCGGGAGACATTCTGCTCGTGGAGCAGCAAGCGTGCATCGATCCGGTGTACGACGCGAGTGGCTTGTTGCAGAGTGGGAAGCTGGTTCCGGCCGAACGGATCGATTCCGTGTTTGCGGCGATCGCGAACGCCGTTGCCAAGGGGATCATTGTCATAGAGCCGGCAGGAAATGGCATGGTACAGAACGCCGAGTACCAGGGAGGAATCGACCTCGATGCCGAGGATTGGTACACTGTGCCGCACGACGGGATGACCGGTGCAATCATTGTCGGCGCGGGAGAGCCGGGCATCTGGCCTGACGCGGCGGCACAGTCACGCTGCTCCTGGTCAAACTATGGCAGCCAAGTGCAGGTGCAGGGGTGGGGCTATGCTGTTGGAACGCTCGGCTATGGGCACATGCGCCAGGACTTTTTAGAGACCCTGGTTGAGGGAGAGCGAGAGAACCACTTTTACACGGGCGATTTCGCAGGTACCTCGGCAGCGGCAGCCATTGTCGCGGGCGCGGCTGCTGCGCTGCAGAGCTTTTACAAAGCACAAAACCCGGGCGCGGTGCTGACGCCGGAGCAGATGTGCAACCTCCTGATCACCACCGGCCGCGCTCAACAGCCTGACGAGAGCGAGCATATCGGGCCGTTGCCCAACCTGGCGTCGGCGATCGCCCAGATCGAGCAGGGGGGTAACGGGTAGCCGGGACGGAGTGTGGTCGAGGGGTGTCAGCTCGCTCCTACCGGCGGGCAGACCCACGCATCGACGGGCAGGCCGGCGCACTCGTCGCCAAAGGCGGTCAGGATGCCGCAGCCGTAGCACTGCTCGCGGCAGTCGGGGTGTGTCTCGCCGCGCAGCGAGGCCTGGTAATCGCGCGCGAGAAAGCGCTTGCTGACGCCCGAGTCGATGTGGTCCCACGGCAGTACCTCATCGACGCTGCGCTCGCGCCAGGCGTAAAAGCCGACGTCGACCTCAGCCTCGCGAAAGGCCTGCCGCCACGCCTCTCCCTTGAATTGGTCGCCCCAGGCGTCGAATCGGGCGCCGAGCTGCCAGGCGCGGTGGATGACAGAGCCGAGGCGCCGGTCGCCGCGCGACAGCACGGCCTCGAGCAGGGTGAGCTGGTAATCGGTCCAATTCAACTTCAGGCCGGGTCCGCGCAGGTGCTCTTTGAGATAGTCCTGCTGCACGCGCACCTCGTCCTCGCTCGCCAGCGGCACCCACTGGAAGGGGGTGTGCGGCTTGGGTACCAATGTCGACACGCCGACATTTACCTGCGCCTTCCGCCCCAGGGCACGGCGCCCTACGTCTCGCACTGCCATTGCCAGGTCGACGATGGCTGCCACATCCTCGATCGTCTGCGTCGGGTGGCCGATCATGAAGTAGAGCTTGATCGTCTTCCAGCCGCGGCGGTACACTTCCTCTGCGACGGACAGCAGATCCTCGTCACGGATCGGTTTGTTGATCACGCCACGCAGCCGCTCGGTGGCAGCCTCGGGCGCAAAGGTAAAGCTGGAGCGCCTGCCTGTGGCCTGGAGCCGGTCCATCAGGTCGACAGATACGGAATCGATGCGCAGGCTGGGGAGCGAGATGGAAAGCTGCCTGTCGCCATAGCGCTCGACGAGGGCGCCGACCAGCCCCTCGATGTCGTAATAGTCGCTCGAGCTGAGGGAGAGAAGGGCGATCTCTTCGTAGCCGGTCGCGGCGATCAATTCATCTATCGCCGCCAGGATCTCGTCCAGGGGCCGCTCGCGCACGGGACGGTAGGTCATGCCTGCGTGGCAGAACCGGCAGCCGCGCCCACAGCCGCGCTGGATCTCGATGGCGGCGCGATTGTGCACCGTCTCGAGGTAAGGCACGACCGGCCTCGTGACGGGGGGCGGCAGCGTGGTGACGATCCGCTTGCGCACCGGCATCGCCGCCTCGGCCACGGTGGGGCGGACCTCAGCCAGGGTGCCATCGTCGTAGTAGCGCACCTCGTAAAAGCGCGGTACATAGATGCCCGGGATGCGGGCCAGGCAGCGCAGCAGCTCTGCCCGGGGGAGGTTCTCTCGTTTGGCCTCGCGCACCGCGGCCGTGATCTCGAAAATCACCTCCTCGCCCTCGCCGATGGCAAAGGCGTCGACGAAATCGGCCAGTGGCTCGGGGTTAAAGACGGCCCCGCCGCCGGCGATCACCAGGGGGTGGCCGTCGCCACGGTCGCGCGCCAGCACGGGCAGGCCCGCCAGGTCGAGCATGTTGAGCAGATTGGTAAAGAGCTGCTCGGACGGCAGGCTGAAGCCGATCACGTCGAACTGCGCCAGCGGCCGGCGGCTCTCCAGGCTGAAGAGCGGCAAACGTGCGCCGCGCATCGCCTCCTCCATGTCGATCCAGGGGGCAAAAACGCGCTCGGCGAGCACGCCAGGCGCATGGTTGAGCCGGTCGTAGAGGATGCTCAGCCCGTGGTTCGACATCCCCAGGTCATAGATGTCGGGGAAGGCGAGCGCCCAGCGGACGTCGCACGCCCCCCATTCTTTGACGAGGCTATTCCATTCGCCGCCCGTGTAGCGGGCCGGCTTGGTCACATTGGGCAGCAACTGCTCGAGTCTTTTGTCCAAGCCCTAACCTTATTCACCAGGTCCGATCCAAAACATTGTACCACAAACTGCCCCAAGCCCGAAACGTGAGAGACCGACGGGCGATGCACCTGACGAGATCTAGGCAGCCGAAATATCGGCGTCGGCCGCCTCCAGCGCTTCATCCCCACGAGCCTCAGTTGTGGCTCCATTCGCGGGCAGCTTGAATTTGATCCACATCACGGGCAGCATGGAGATCAGCGCGACGAGCGGCACATAGAAGGGGAACTTGGGATTGACCGTCTCCCACAGCCACGCGCCGATCCAGGGCGCGGGCAAAGAGATGACGCCCAGGCTGGTGGAAAAGAAGCCAAAGGCGGTGCCGCGCAGCCGGTCCGGGACTACTTTGGAGATGAGCGAGCTGTAGGCCGGTTCGACGAGCGCCCAGCCGACGCCGATGACAATGTGCGAGGCCACGAAATGCCAGAAGAGGGTGCCCGACAGGAAGATGAGCCACCCGGCGGCAAAGAGCGCAAAGCCGGTGACGATGCCCACCCGCTCCCCTTTTCTGTCAGAGAGCCAACCGGCAGGGCTCATAAAGATCATGGCCACGATGGCGCTGACCGAGTTCAGGCTGCCGATCTGGAGCAGTGTGAGGCCCCTGACGTTCTCGAGGAAGAGGGGGGTGAGCCTGCCGACCAGGCTGAATGACACGTCGCGCACCCCATCGGAGATGAAAATCCAGGTGACCACGCCGCCAGCGGTGAGCAGGGCCACCACCGAAGCCAGGCTCTTTTTCAGGCCGGACAGGCTGGCCGAGTCGCCGGGGGCCTGCTGCCTCCTGCGGCGGGCATAGAGGGCCATGCCGACACGCACCGCAGCCGCTACGCCGTAAAAGCAGGCCGCGACGAGGTACATGATGCGAAAGCTGAGGCCCTGGGCAATGGCGCCGCCGAGGATGGGGCCGACGATGTTGACGACCATGTACATGGTGCTGGTGATGCCGTACACCCGGCCGCGCGACGCTTCGTCCGATTCTTCGGCGATAAAGGCCTGGAAGCTGGGTGCGACAAACGAGACGGCGACGGCGGTAAAGATCGAGGCGGGCAGCAGCCACTGCCACGACGGGGCAAAGAGGTAAAACCCGTACGCCGCCAAGCCGGCGATGCTGCCGATGGCGATGGCCTGCAGCCGCCCGATCGAGTCGGACAGCCAGCCGCCAAAGATCTGAAGCAGGAGTGGGGCGATCGACGCCACGGTGAAAAAGATGCCGACCTGCGTCACGCTGGCCCCCAACTCTTGTACATAGAGCGATTCGAGCGGCATGATCATTTGCGCGGCGATGTTGGCCAGGATCATGGTGCCCATGAACCAGAGGATCAGTGGCGTCAGGAGCCGTTTCTTTTGGTCAGGCATCGTCGTGGTCCGGGGTGAGGAAGGTGGCGAGTTGGTCGAATGCCGCGACGACGGCCCCATGGCGGAGGGCGTAGAGGCCGGTGGTTTTGCCCTCGTGGATGTGCAGCCGCACCAGGCCGGCAAGGCGCAGGGCTTTGAGGTGGTGGGTGACGGTGGGCAGGCGCAGGCGCAGTCGGCGGGCGAGGTCGGCGGGACTGAGCGGCTCGTGGGCCAGGTAGCGCAGGATGCGCAGGCGGGTGGGATCGGACAGGGCCTTGAGCGCCTGCAGCAGGGTGTCGGGGACGGGCGCGCCAGGATCGAGCGAGGCGTCGGGAGGGCGGGCGCCAAAGAGCCAGATCTCGCGTCCCGGCCCCAGGCTGCCAAAGTAGACGAGGGGTGTGGACCAGTAGGAGGGGGCCAGTACAAGGGCCTGGAGCTCCTCCGCCTCGTCAAAAACTAGACCGCGCGACAGCTCTTCCAACAGGGTGGGGCGGGGCATCTCGGCCGCCATGGCCTGTGCATTCGCCAGGGCTGCCTCCAGTGCCGGCGCGATATGACGCTCCTCCTCGGCGAAAAAGACGTCATAGTAGGCGCGCAGAGCATTCAAGAAGCGTTCACCGAACCCCGCCGGATCGGCCCAGGCGTCCAGTGTAGCGGCGAGGTCGTCGGCAGGCGGTGTATCATGATGTCCGAGCTTTTTCCCTGCCAGTTGCTGCAGTGCCTGCCTGTCCTTCTCTTGCCAGCCGCCGCGCCGTTTGACATCCGCCAGGAGATCTGTGACGTCACAGGGCAGGTCGGGTGCGATGGTCAGGCGCGGCAAGCGTTCGGCCGGTGGAACCTGTTCCAGGGCGGCGATGGCTGCTGCCGCGTTCTTGGGCCCGGGCAGCCCGTAGAGCCAATGAAACGGCACGTCGATCACCTTGTGTGCCTGCTCCAGTGTTTCGCGTGCGTCGACAGGCAGGCGCGCGCGCACGCCCGCGGCCCACGAGGGGCGGATGCCGAGCATGGCGGGCCGGTGGAGCGCGACCAGGCTGACAAAGAGGTCGTACGCCGTGCCGCAATCCCATAAGAGGCGTGGGCCGCTCATGCTATTTTCCCTGCTTCCAGGGCGGCTGGAAACGCATTGGCCAGGGCGTCGTGGCCATGCCAGATCTCCCCCTGGTGCTTTTGCGCCATGCTTGTCCCATTCCTCCAGTTAGATAATCATCTAACCTGGATCATAATCCCAATGAGCCTGTCTGTCAAACCGCGGCGAGGTGATGGCGCCAGGCCTGCTCGGTGGCGTAGGCCGGACTGTGCAATCTGGAGGATTGCAGTAGAAGGGCAAGGGACAACATGCTTTCCGCGTGTTGTGCCGCGCCTTTGCTCTTTTTCGCACCTGGGGTATAATATGAT
>JAFGIA010000028.1 GCA_016929795.1 Anaerolineae bacterium | reverse complement strand
CACGCCAGCGCGATCCTCAAGCATCGCGAGTTGGATGCCTGGCGCCAAGCTTGCCCCTGAAGCGAATGATGGCTTGCTGACAGGAATCTGTGCCTGAAAGGAAAGGCAATGAGCATTTTACAGACACACAGCCTCCAAAAACAATACATTATGGGTGAGGTCGCCGTCAATGCCTTGTGCGGCGTGGATTTTGTCGTGCAGCCGGGCGAGTTCGTCGCGGTGATGGGGCCATCCGGTTCCGGCAAGTCCACGCTCCTGCACCTCCTCGGCGGGCTGGATGCGCCCAGCGATGGCGAGGTGACGCTCGGAGGGCGACGGCTGGCGCATCTGAGCGACGATGAGGTCACGATCATCCGCCGGCGGCAGGTGGGCTTCATCTTCCAGTTCTTCAACCTGCTGCCCACGCTCAATGCGGCGGAGAACGTGGCGCTGCCGCTGCTGATTGACGGCAAGCGCATCGAGGAGTATGCCGAACGCATCAACTCGCTGCTGGCGTTGGTCGGCCTGGACGACCGCGCCCACCATCGTCCCGACCAGCTTTCCGGCGGACAGCAGCAGCGGGTGGCGATTGCGCGCGCGCTGGTCACAGACCCCGCCATCGTCCTTGCCGACGAGCCGACCGGCAACCTCGACCGCAAGTCGGGCCACGAAGTGCTCGATCTGTTGCGCCGCGCCTGCGACGAGAAGCGGCAGACCATCGTGATGGTCACGCACGACCCCTTCGCCGCCGCCTACGCCGACCGTGTCGTTTTCCTGCGTGACGGGGCGATCATCCGCGAGTGGAAGCCAACGGATGGGGGGGACGGCGTGCAGGCCATCATTGACATTATGGCGGAATTGGAGGGATGAACATCGAACCCCAAACGTCGAACGTCGCGCCA
This sequence comes from Anaerolineae bacterium, assembly GCA_016929795.1. Next base: position 2,152 of record JAFGIA010000028.1, on the reverse strand, counting down.
TCACGTTTCACGTTTCACGTTTTAGCCTTCCGCAGCCTCCGCGCCCACACTGCCCGCACGCTCTTGAGCGCCCTCGCCGTCGCCCTCGGCGTGGCGATGCTGGTCTCCACGAGCGTCTATCGCTCCGGCATCGAGACGGCGTGGACGGCGGGCGCGAACAAGTTTGCCTTCATCACCGAGATCAGCCGCCTCACCTTCGGCGGCGTGGGCTTGATGATGCTCGGCGCGGCGGGGTTCCTCATTTACAATGCCTTTGCGATGAGCGTGACGCAACAGCAGCGGCAGATCGGGCTGCTGCGTGCGGTGGGGATGACGCGCGCGCAGGTCTTGCGGCTGGTGCTGGTGGAAGCGCTCTTCACCGGCGGGTTGGGGACGCTGTTGGGCGTGCTCGGCGGGCCGTTGGTAGGGAACGGCCTTCTCGCTACGATGGCCGCCTTCGGCGTGGAAATGGGTCGAGGCCGCGCGGCGCCGGGCAGCGTCGCCCTGGCGCTCGTGATGGGCCTGGGGATTTCGCTGCTCTCCGCGTTGATTCCGGCGCGGCGGGCAGCGGGACTATCGCCATTGGAGGCGCTGCGAGAGAGCGAGTCGGCGAGTCAGCGAGAAAGCGAGAAAGTGAGAAAGCGAGAAAGCAAGTCGTTCACGTTTCACGTTTCACGTTTCACGCTCGCCCTTATCATTCTCATCCCCCTCTGGGTCTATCTCATCCTCGCGCCCCCCGGCGCCTGGACTGGCTACCATCAGCCGTGGGATTATATGCTTTCGGCGATATTGCTGTTTGTCTGGTGGATTGGGGTGGTGCTGGTGACGCCCGCGCTGCTGGGGGTGGTGGTGCGGGGGCTGCGCGCTTTGATGCGGCGGCTCTCCGGCGGGATGGGCCGCTTGCTGGGCGACAATCTGGGGCGCGCGCCGGAGCGCCTGCACCTGACCGCGCTCACCTTCGCCGTCGGCGTGCTGATGATGGTCGGCACGGGCGGCTTCGTCGCTTTCGGCAACGACGTGATGGTGGGCCGCATCGCCGCGCAGGCGCTCCGCGAGCAGGCGTGGTACATCTACCCGTTCAACCGCGTCGAGGGATTGGGGCAACTTCAGGGCTTCCAGGCTGATTCCCCTCCGCTGGAAGCCAACGTTGTGTCTGAGATCGAGCAATTGGCCGCGGGCCGCGCTGTGGTGGAGCCGCTCTATATGGTCTCCGTGCCGGAAATTTCGTCGCCGGTCGCTGGGTTCCCCTCACTAATCACGCTCAACCCGGAGATGCTGACACGCCCCGGACGCTTTCACCTGGCCGAGGGAGACTGGGAAACGGCGCTGCCCCTGTTGCGCGAAGGCTGCGGCGTGCTGGTTTCTCCGGCAATTGCCGCGCGCTACAGCGCTGGCGTGGGCGATCCCCTCACGGTGACGGGGCGCACCAGGCCGGTGACGTGTACCGTCGCCGCGACGGGCGCGGGCGGCTTCGCGCCGATGTCGCTCATCGGCCCCGGCGGTTTCGACCTGTTCGTCGCGCCGGGCGCCGCGCCGGATTCGCTCCAGGTGCGCCCACTGACCGAGGCTACCGACGCCGACATCGCCGCGCTGGATGCCGACCTGCGCGCACTCCCGGCGCGTTACGGGGCAGACCGGGTCTACGTCTCCTACCCGGAAAACGAGCTAAAATCCATCACCGGCACGAGCGACCAATTGGTGCAGATCATGAACGGCCTGCTGCTCCTGGCGGTCGGCGCGGGCGCGCTGGGCAGCGTGAACACGACGTTGGTGAGCCTCCTGGAACGGCGGCGCGAACTGGCGTTGCTGCGCGCGTTGGGTGCGACGCGGCGGCAAATCGCGGGGCTGATCGTGGGTGAATCCGCCGTCACCGGCCTGCTCGGTGCGCTGCTAGGCTTGCTGGCAGGGTGGGGCACCATCGCTATTTTCGCGCTGACCTACGGCGGTGTCACCTTCGGGCTGGTGGACTTGCCCCTGTGGACGGCGGTTGCCGAAATCACCTGGCCCGCTCTGCGCGGCGGGTTGCCGGGATTGGCGGCAGCGCCGGTATTGGCAGCAGTAGCGGCGTTCCTCGTGATTCGGGGAATGGATTTCGCCAATGTGAAATGTGGAACGTCAAATGTCAAACGTTAAGTCGTCAGGTTTCCCATTTTGGGGCTGCGCGAACGATTTG
>JAFGIA010000209.1 GCA_016929795.1 Anaerolineae bacterium | reverse complement strand
CATGATCACGTTGAGGGCCAGCAGCAATCCCCCACCCAGATAACCCATGGCATAGCCACGGGTCGAGACGCGATCCTGATCTTTTTCCGTCGCCACGTGGGGCAGCAAGGCATCGTAGAAAACATTGGCCGAGGTGAACCCGATCCGTCCCAGCACAAACAGGATCGAAGCCAGGAGCCAATCACCAGTGTTGACCAGGATCAACAACCCGGTACTGACAATGCCCAACGACGCAAAGCCCGCCAAGAATCGCTTCTTGCCACGCATCACATCCGAAACCGTTCCCAAAATCGGCGCGAGCACAGCCACAATCAGGAGGCTGAGGCTGAGCCCCAGACTCCAATAGGCGGTTGCCACAGCCTCGCTCGGCAACGTGGCGCCGGCCACCTGGCTATAGTAGACCGGGAGCACGGCCGCCAGAATGGTTGTGGCAAATGCCGAGTTGGCCCAGTCGTACATGCACCACGCATTGATGGCCCGGCGATAGGACGTCTCTTTATGTGCGTTACCCGCCATAGGTCCGCTCCTCCATCGTGGATAGCACCATTGTAACTGATTTAGCACAATCTGGCAAGCGCAGCAACACGATGATTAACCACAGCCAAGAGGGCTCCCAGGCCCTCCATCTCGCCCCAACAACGCTGCTTGCTCGGCCACGTCGGGCCCCGCCCACCCAAAACGTGCCAGGTCGATCCTGCCCGCATCGTCAAAGGCGATCCCTTCCTCCTCGAGCAACAGCCGTTGGATCTCTGCCCCGCCCGCACCCTGCGCCAGACTGATCGTCCCCCGGGCATTCACCACCCGCTGCCACGGCACCCCACTCCCGTCGGGTAACGCCCGCAGCGCCCAGCCCACCGTCCGCGCCGCGCGCGGCGCACCCAGCGCCTGCGCGATCTGCCCATACGTCGCCACGCGCCCGCGGGGCACGAGTCGCACAACACGATACACGCGTCCGAAAAAGCGCTCGTCCATTTCACCCCACCTCATCCCGAAATATACCCCAACTCCACGCTGCATGCAAAAACTGGAGGATTGAAAGGCTGGCAGGTTGTCCGACCTTCCAATCCTCGGAACCATTCTCCCGCGATCCCCGTCTATGATCTATGGGCGCTCGAACGCCCCAATCCACGCGGCGCGGTTGTCCTGCGCCTGCAGCGAACGTAGGAGGAGATGATATGTCAAAAAACCTGCTCTCTCTGGCCGTCATATGCGTGCTCATTTCCCTGCTCTTCACCGCCTGCGGCCCAGCGCCCACCCCCGCACCCAGCCCGCTTCCAACAGCCAGCCCCGGCAGCCAGGTCGTCCTGCCCGATCCCGCCAGCGTGCGCGACGCGGCCCTTGCCTACCTGGCAGAGCTGGATCCCGCTGCCGCCGCGCCAGCCGATCTCGACTGGATCGGAGAGGAAGTCACCCCCCAGGGCCTCGTCGGCCGCACGAGCTGGCACTACACCGCTGGAGATTGGTCCGTCGTCGTCACCTACCCCCTCGTCGCACCCGAGGCGACGATCTATGACGTGCAGGTCGTGAACCAGGCTGCCGGCGTGCAATGGCAGGCGTCGCTAGATGCCCACCTACAGATTACCGAGCATAGCGGGGCGGCATCGGCAGCAGGTCAGACTCCCTTCGTGCCGGCCGCGGTGAGCACCACCGAGCTGCAAGCCCTTGCCGAGGGGAACAGCGCCTTCGCCTGGGACCTCTATCGCCTCCTGGGCAAGGAAGAGGGCAACCTCTTCTATTCCCCCTACAGCATCTCGCTCGCCCTGACCATGACCTATGCCGGCGCGCGCGGCGAGACAGAACGACAGATGGCCGACACACTCCACTTTGATCTGCCCCAGGCCGCGCTCCACCCTGCCTTCGATGTACTCGCCGCCGCGCTGGAGAGCCGGAGCGAGGGAGAGCGCGAGGGAGAGGGCGACCGCTTCCGTCTCAACGTGGCCAACTCGTTATGGGGGCAGGAAGGCTACCCATTCCTGCCTGCTTTTCTCGACCTGCTCGACATCTACTATAGCGCCGGCCTGCGCCGGCTCGACTTTGCGAGCGCACCCGACGCCGCGCGGCAGGTGATCAATGACTGGGTCGAGGAGCAGACCGAGGGGCGCATCGAGGACCTGATCCCGCCCGACCTCATCAACAGCCTGACCCGCCTGGTGCTGGCCAATGCCATCTATTTCAACGCGAGCTGGGCCTACCCCTTCGAGGAAGGCGCCACGACCGACGGCCCGTTCCACCTTCCAGGTGGCGGCGAGGTGGTCGTGCCCATGATGCGCCAGACCGAAAGCTTTGCCTACGCCGCCGGCGACGGCTACCAGGCCATCGAGCTGCCCTACACCGGCCACCAGATCTCCATGCTCATCTTGTTGCCCGACGAGGGCGAGATGCAGGCGTTCGAGGACTCGCTCGACGCCGGGCGCGTCTCCGAGATTCTGGCAGAACTGAGGGGCGAGCAAGTCGCGCTGACCATGCCCCGCTTCGAGTTCGAGTCAGAGTTCAGCCTGGCCGATGCACTGATTGAACTTGGCATGGTCGATGCCTTTGGTGCAGGGGCCGATTTTTCAGGGATGACAGGTAGCCCTGACCTCTCCATCTCCGCCGTGGTACACAAGGCCTTCGTCTCCGTCGACGAAGAGGGCACCGAGGCAGCAGCAGCCACTGCCGTCATCATGCTCGAGTCAGCCATGCCGGCCGAGCCCGTCGAGATGACCGTCGACCGCCCCTTCCTCTTTCTGATCCGCGACGTGCCCACCGGCACCCTCCTTTTCGTAGGCCGCGTCATCGATCCCACCCACGACTGATCCCCGGCCAAGGCGAGGGTGATCCTTTCGCAGGGACGGGCGATCGTTACTGTACAATAGAGTCACACGCGCCCCCTGCCCGGCAAGCATTGCCCCCACGGCGGTGGTTGAGCGCCCGCGACGGGATTTGTGCGGGGGGGGATTGGAGTGGCCGCATGACGACAATGTCAGCTTCCAGGGAGGCTGGCGTCCACAAGTTGCAGCAGGATCGTGATATCATCAAGCTGGGTGTCGCGCTTCCGGCATCCGGCACGACGATCGATATCGGTGGCCTGCAGGCCACCCTTGAGGAGGAAGTCATGTATACGGTAGAAGTATCAAACCTGGCCAAAAGCTTTGGCCCCGTCCAGGCTGTCGCCGACGTCTCCTTTGCCGTGCGTCCGGGCGAGATCTTTGGCCTGCTCGGCCCCAATGGCGCCGGCAAGACGACAACGATCCGCATGATCCTCGACATCTTCCAGCCCGACTCTGGCACCGTCCAGGTCTTTGGTGGCAAACTGACGATGGACAAAAAGCACCGCATCGGCTACATGCCCGAGGAGCGCGGCCTGTACAAGGACCAGAAGCTCGAGGCGACGCTGATTTATCTCGCGACCCTGAAAGGGCTGGACGAAGCTACCGTCCGCACCCGCCTCGATCACTGGCTCCAGGTGTTCGACCTGGCCGAGCATCGCCACAAAAAGGTACAGGAGCTGAGTAAGGGCATGCAGCAAAAGGCACAGATCATTGCTACCCTGCTCCACGACCCTGACCTGATCATCATCGATGAGCCCTTTTCGGGCCTCGACCCTGTCAGCACGCGCCTAGTCAAGCAGATCTTGCAGGAGCAGCGCGACGCCGGCAAGTCGCTCCTGATGTCTACCCACCAGATGTACCAGGTGGAGGCCCTAGCCGACCGGATCGTCCTGATCGCGGACGGGCGCACCGTGCTCTATGGCCCTGTCGCCGAGATCAAGCGCAACTTTGCCGGCAATGCCGTCGTCGTCGAGGGACAGGGTGACATGGCCGGGTTGCCCGGTGTGCTCGAGACGCGGCGCGAGAACGGCACCTACCACATGGCGCTTGAAACCGGCACCGATCCGCAGGCTGTCCTGCACGCCTTGCTGGCACGCGACGGCGTCAAGATCGAGCGCTTTGAGTTGGCCGAGCCCTCGCTTGACGATATCTTTGTCTCCGTCGTCCAGGAAGGGCTGACCATGCCGCAGTCGACGGCCGCAGCGGAGGTGTACAATGCGTAACTTCTGGCTGATCGCCAAGCGCACCTACCTCGACACTGCGGCCAAGCGCCAGTTCATCATCCTGACCCTTGCCGTGCCCATCGGCATCGTCCTCCTCGGCTTCCTTGGCTATCTGGCTGAGACCATGAACGAGGACACCCGTCCTGTCGGATACGTCGACCAGGCCGGCATCCTCGACCCGGCGCGTCACACCGCGATTTCCGACGCCGACGAGCGCCTCCAGGTCAGGCCCTACCCCAACCCCAAGGCCGGCCGCGAGGCGGTAGCCCGCGGTGAGGTGACGGCCCTCTTTGTGTTCCCACCCGGCTACCCTCAAGTGCGAGAGGTCGAGCTCTACTACCAGGACGACTCTCCTGACTCGCAGGCATGGTCGGTGATGGCCGATTTTGTGCGCGCCAATCTCGTCGCTGGCCTGCCCGCCGACAGGCAGGATCGCCTGCTCTACGAGCCCGACGTCCTGGTGCATGATGTCGCCAGCGGCCGCACCTTTGACGAGAGTGCGCTCATCACTTTTTTCATTCCCTTCATCGCCACCTTTCTCTTCTTTTTCGCCACCATGACCGCGGCGGGGAACATGCTCGGCGTAGTGGGCACGGAAAAAGAGAATCGCACGATCGAGGTGATGCTCACCAGTGTCACCCCCTCCGAGCTCATCGTCGGCAAGACGGCCGGCCTGTTGGCTGCATCACTGACGCAGATCATCATCTATGTGCTCGCGGCGATCCTCGGCCTGAAGGTAGCAGGCACCTTTCTCGAAGGATTCGAGGGTGTCGGAATCCCTTGGGACTATCTCGGGCTGATGGCCCTCTACTTCTTTCCCGCCTACATCCTGTTGGCCGGGATCATGGTTGCCCTTGGTGCCGCCACCACGGAGGTACAGCAGGCACAGCAAGTGGCTGGCCTGCTCAACCTGCTTTTTCTCATGCCGCTCTTTGCCCTCATGCTCCTCATGGAGAACCCAACTCACCCCATCTCCATCCTGCTCACCCTCTTTCCCACCACCTCATTCCTCACCATCTCGCTACGTTGGGCAATGGGCAATATCCCTGCCTGGCAGCTCGTCATGGCGTGGGTGATCCTCGTCGCGTCGGCGGCGTTTGCCGTGTGGGCAGCGGCCCGCGTCTTTCGCGCCGGCATGCTCCGCTATGGCCAGCCCTTGACCATCAAGTCGGTGGTGGCGGCCGTGCGTGGGGCGGTTTCCTGAATTTCTAGCCAGGGCCGGTCTCTGCTGGGCCCCAGGTTGGCATAGAGCAAAGATTGGAAGGTCAAAGATATGCATAACATCTGGCTTGTGATCAAACATGACATCGGCGTAGTGTTGCGCCAGCGCTCCTTCTGGGTCCTGGCGTTCGTCATGCCTGTCATTCTCATCCTGTCTCAAGGCTATATGCTCCTCCAGGACAATGCCTCTGGCGATTCAGGTGCCCGTGAGGCGGGCGAGCCAGCCGAGTTCGAGCTCCCAACGGTCGGCGTCGTCGACCAGGCCGGCCTGATCGCCAATATCCCCACTGATTTGTCTGCCGTGTTCGTGCGCATGCCCGACGCCGCAGCGGCAGCCTCCGCCCTGCAGGCAGGCGAGATCGACCAGTACCTGGTCGTCCCGGCTGATTACGTGTCTACCGGCGATCTCGAGATCTATACCGAAAACTTTCAGTTGTTCGGTGATGGGCCCGAGGCCGGCATCGCGCCGAACAGCAGCAACCATTGGATGCTCCAATCCCTGTTGAGCTACAACCTGGTCCGCGACCCGGACCTGGCCACCGCCGTGCAAAGCCCACTAGCCACCGTTCGCGTGGAGGTCCTGGCCCCGCCCGAAGAGGGAGATGAAGGCCAGGGTGCCATGGCCGCCCTCGTCGCCGGCATTCTGCCCTACGTCTACTACTTTCTCCTGATCATGGGCAGTAGCTACCTGATGCGCGTCGTCGTGGCCGAAAAAGAGAACCGCACCGCTGAAATGCTGCTGATGCGCGTCAATCCGCGCGAGATGATGATCGGCAAGATCGTGGCCATGAGCGTGGTGACCCTGATCCAGTTCGTCATCTGGATCGCCGGGGGCCTCCTCTTTCTGGATCGCGGCGCCGCCCTCCTTGGCGGGGCAAGTTTCACCCTGCCGCCGATCTTTGTCGTGTGGGCCCTCCTCTTTCTCATCTTTGGCTACCTGCTCTTTGCCGCGGTCATGGCCATGGCCGGCACCCTGTCGAACGACGCACGGCAGGGCGGCCAGATGGTCTGGCTGCTCATCATCCCACTCATGCCCACGCTCATGTTCGCGCAGGCATTCGTCGAAGAGCCGAACAGCCCTCTCGTGGTCGGTCTCAGCCTCTTTCCCTTCAGTGCACCCACGGCGATGGTGACACGTATGGCCGTCGCTGATGTGCCCACGTGGCAGATCCTGATCAGCCTGGCGGGCGTCGCCCTCACCTCCTACCTGTTCATCCTCCTCGCCGCCCGTTTTTTCTCCGCTGGCAATCTACTCTCAGGCGAAGCGTTCAGTTGGCGTCGTCTCGCGGCTGGCTGGCGGCAGACCTGACTCCGAAAGGGTGGGAGCTTGGAAGGTTGGCTTGACCAACCAAGCTCCTACCCTTCCATGCTTCCAATCTTGCGGCATCACTCGCGTGCTGCTATAATTGCAGATTGGAGTTCACGAGGAGATGGTTCCACATCGCGTGGAACAAAAGATCATGCGACCTCTGTTTCACTCTGGCCGGCCCGTGCCGCCAGAAATGCGCAAAAACTTTGTGCACCTCTACCTGGACATTGCCTGGTTCGGCGTGCTATCCGCCAGCGCAATGTCCTTCCTGTCTGTGTATGCTGCCCGGCTGGGTGCCACAGGCTTTCAGATCGGCCTGCTGAGCGCTGCGCCGGCCGCTGTCAACTTGCTCCTGGCGCTCCCCTCCGGCCGCTGGCTCGAGCATCAACGCATGGACGGCGCCGTGTTCTGGTCGGCGCTGCTGCACCGCGCCTTTTACCTGCTCTGGATTCCACTGCCCATGCTCCTGGCACCGCAGGAGCAGATCTGGACGCTAGTGGCGGCGACACTCGCCATGAGTATCCCGGGCACAGTGCTCTCCGTCGGCTTTAACGCCCTCTTTGCCGATGTCGTACCCCCCGAATGGCGCGGCCACGTCGTCGGCGTACGCAACGCCGTGATGGCCGTGGTGTATGTCACCGTCTCGCTCCTGGCGGGCTATGTTCTCGACGTGCTCCCCTTTCCGAAAGGCTACCAGGTCGTGTTCGCCATCGGTTTCGTCGGTGCTGTGATGAGCACATTTCACCTCCGTTTTGTCGTCCTGCGCCCCGGCGCGTCGCCGCACCCCCGCGTCGGGCGAGCGCTGCGAGATCCTGCCACGCCCGGCCGGCTACGCGGCGTGGCCGATGCCCTGCGCCCCGGCGTGGCGCTCCGCTTCCTGACCCGTCGCCGCGGGGCGCCACTGTCGCTCCCCGAGATCATCGCCGGTCCCTTTGGCCGCGTGCTGCTCGTGCTGTTCGCCTTCCACCTGGCAGTCAACCTCGCGATCCCCCTCTTTCCAATCCATTGGGTGAGTGAGCTCCACCTCTCTGACAGGTACATCGGCCTGGGCACCGCCCTCTTTTACGTCAGCGTCTTTCTGGGATCCACCCAGCTCAATAGCCTTGTCCAACGCATAGGCAACCGGCGCGTCACCGCCGTCGGCGCGATGATCATGAGCCTCTATCCCGCGTTGATGGCGCTCGCCAGCGGCGCCACCCTCTTTCTGATCGCATCTGCTGTTGGTGGGTTCGGGTGGTCGCTCGCCGGAGGGGCATTGGCAAACTATCTACTCGAAGAGATCCCGGCCGACAGGCGCCCGGCCCACCTCGCCTGGTACAACCTGGCGATGAACGCCGCCCTGCTGCTCGGCTCGATGGCCGGCCCCATCCTGGGCAGAATCGTCACCATCCCTGTCGCGTTGGGCATCTTTGCCGTGGCGCGCTTGGTGGCGGCCATCGGGATCTGGTGCGCCCCAGGTGGCACCCCCACCTCCATCCGCCGCCGGGCCAAGGTGTTTTCAAAGCACCCCTTCAGGAGGTTGTCATGAGTGTAGCTGTCGAGCCATTGATCGTCACCCGCGGCCTCACGCGCCGCTTTGGCGACATCGTCGCTGTCGATCACCTGGACCTGGAAGTGGATGCAGGCGAAGTGTTCGGTTTCTTGGGCCACAATGGCGCAGGCAAGACGACGACTGTGCGCTTGCTGAATGGCATCCTGTAAATGAAAAAACTCAAGGTGGCACGCCAGGGGAATTAACTGCGCGCCACCTTGAGCCTTTCGAGGCAATTGTCTGCCACGAAAAAAACGGCGTCGAGGCCAACGCCGATTAGGGCGACCTCATACCGAGCTTGACCAGGAGTGTCGGATGGGCTGTCAAAGCATGACTCGCTGCATCGGCTGCTTCGTGGTGCCAGCGCCTTGCCCGGGCGACAAGCGTTTCGCTCGGCTGCTCGCTGGCGACAAGCTCGGCCAGAACGCTCTGCCCCTCCGCCCACTTGGCCATATCGTAGCCAAAGGGCGTCATCGCCTCAATAATCTCGAGGTCCCCAGGGCCGCGCGTGACCAGCCTGTCCAGGTCCCGAATGACTGCACCCGCATCCTCCTTGACCATCATTTGAGCAACCATTTGGCCATGCCACCTTTTCTGCCAACATTTGGCAGCGAACTTGCAAACGTCCTACCTTTATTGTAACACACGGTGTCAATAAGAATGTGGCACAGATGTGCCAAAAGCGTGACACCACTGTGCCAATCTCCAAATAGATTCACCCTAAATCCAGGCCGACCTCGCGTTGACAAAATTGTCTCTTGCATCTATAATATGAGCTGGTGCATCCAGGCCTGGCCAGCCTGGGGAGGAAGGGGAATGTGGATCTGCCGAAGCGGGTGCTGGTCGTAGACGACGACAAAGAGATCTGTGCCCTCATCACCGATATCCTGGGAGATGAAGGGTATCACGTCTATCCATGCCTCACGGGCGAAGCTGCGCTCGACATCCTGAATCATGAACATTTTCACCTCGTCCTGTCCGACATCAGAATGCCGCGCGTGTCTGGCACCGAACTGCTCCTGCATATCCGGCGCATGAACCTCGATACCCAGGTGATCCTCATGACCGCCTATGCCTCGGTGCCCACAGCCATCCAGGCGGTGCGTGGCGCTGCCTTTGACTATCTGGTCAAGCCCTTTTCGCTCAGCGAGCTTCGCCAGTGTGTCCGCCAGGCGCTTGAGCACGAGCCGGGGCGCATCCGCGGTGTCATATCTATCGACGACCTTATCGTCGACATGAACGCCCGCCACGTCTGGATTGGCAACAAGCAGGTGGATCTCACCCGCCGCGAGTTCGACGTGCTTGCCTACCTGATCAGTCACAAAGGATGCGTCGTGCCGTGGCAGGAGCTCGTTGAAAAAGTGTGGAATGACAAGCCGGATGTGCGGACAAGCGGCACCGTCCGCTCTTGCATTCGCCGCCTGCGAACTCGACTCGACGACGACGCGGACAATCCGCGTTACATCCAAAACGTATGGGGGGTCGGCTATCGCGTCGAAGGCAGTAGCGTGGGCCCGCCATTGATAACCTGATTTACCCGGTTCCTCGACCATTTTTGCTGTCCACGGGGGCAGCGTGCCGTTGCCATCTGTGATCCGGTCACGTCCTTTGCAGAGGAGAAGGAGAGAATCCATGACCGACTTCTATCCCCCGTATATCTTTGGCATGCACGATCGCGGCGCGGAGCACTTGATGCTCCAAAAGAGCCGGCGCGGCTGGGTACTCGTCACCGAGGCGATCGGCGCCGATCCGAACAATTACAGCGGCAGCAACTACACCGACCTCACGAACCAGGGCCTGGGCGTCATTGTCCGCCTGAATAATGGCTACGGCAGTGGCGGCACCATCCCCAACTCGTCGCAGTACAACGCCTTTGCCGTGCGCTGCGGCAACTTTGCGGCGGCGAGCCCGGGCTGTCACATCTGGATCATTGGCAACGAGATGAACCTCTCAGCCGAGCGTCCAGGTGGCCCCCAGGGCCAGACCATCACGCCCCAGCTCTATGCGAACTGCTTTCAGAAATGCCGCGCCCAGATCCGCAGCCAGCCGGGACATGGCGAGGATCAGGTAGTCGTCGGCGCTGTCGGCCCGTGGAACACAGAGACCAAATATGCTGGTAACCCGAATGGCGACTGGGTGCAGTATCTGGCCGATATCCTCACCCTGCTGGGCGAACAGGTTGACGCCATTTCCCTCCACACCTACACGCACGGCCAGGCCCCGGATCTGGTGTTCAATGACGCCACCATGAACCCACCCTTTGGCACCCGCCACTTCCACTTTTACGCCTACCGTGATTTTATGGGCGCCATCCCGGCATCGCTACGCGACCGTCCTGTATACATCACCGAGACGGATCAATATGGCGCGTGGCGCGATGCGAACACGGGCTGGGTACGCAACGCCTATCGCGAGATCGACTCCTGGAACCGCAATCCGCTCAACCAGCCGATCCAGGCGCTCATCCTCTACCGGTGGATCATTGGCAATCCGAACAGCCCACAAGAGATTGGGTGGGCGATCGAAAACAAGCCCGGAGTGCAAGCCGATTTTCTCGAAGCGATGAACAACGCCTATCAAGTGGTGCTCGCCCCCGCGGGCCCAGAGTACCTGGCGGCGTGGATATCCGTTTCCGCGCCCACCCTCGTCGAGCTGGGTGCCACCGTGTCCTTTGCTGTCACCGTGCGCAACGCTGGCACCCGGCCCTGGCCTTCCACGGGCGCCGATGCGGTGGCCGTGGGCTATCGCTGGCTCGGCGTGGGGGGCGCCGTCATCGTCGGCCACGCGCACACCCCTCTCCCCGGGCCCGTCGCACCTGGCGAATCGATCACCGTCCCGGCGATGACGGTGCGCGCCCCTGCCGCACCAGGCTTTTACACCCTCGAGCTCGACATGGTCAGCGCGTCGGCAGGTTGGTTCGCTGCCCTCGACTCGCCTACCTATCGCGTGCCCGACGTCCAGGCCGGCCCGCGCTACCGTGCCCGCTGGCTGTCGGTCAATGTCCCGGCCGAGGGCGTCGAAGGCGAAACCGCCAGTGTGCCCGTGCGTGTGCGCAACGATGGCGCTCTGACATGGACACCTGGCGGCAACAACCCAATTCAGATCAGTTACCACTGGCTCGATCAGGAGCGCAACGTCGTCGTCGCCGACGGTCTGCGCACCCCCCTCCCGCGGGCAGTTGCTCCCGGTGAAGAGGTTGCGGTCAACGCGTCGCTCAAGTTCCCCAACCCGGCAGGCTCGTATATCCTCCAGATGGACATGGTACACGAATTTGTCACCTGGTTCCAGTGGAAAGGGTCGCCCGTGCACGAGGCGACCGTGCGCGTCACCCCGGCAGTTCCCGAGTGGGCAGCGCACTGGATCGAATACGTTGGCCCGGTACGCCTCGAAATCGGCGGGAGAGGGTTAGCGCTGCTCAGGATCAAGAACACCGGCACGGCCACCTGGCCCGCGACGGGCGCCGCCGCCGTGCGCCTGGGCTATCGCTGGTACACCCAGCAGGGGGCCGAGGTGCCGGTTGCCGGGGCCGAACAGGTGCGGCTGCCCGGTGCAGTGCCGTCCGGCGATACCGTCGTCCTCCGCGAAGTGCCCCTCGTCGCGCCCGCCACGCCCGGCACCTATCGCCTCGTGTGGGATCTGGTGCAGCAAGGGGTCTGGCTTTCCACTCGGGGCGTCGGCGTGTTGGAAAAGGTGATGCAGGTAGTGCCGCCCGAATATGCCGTATCGTGGAGCGTCGTGACGCCGTGGCCTGCGTGGATCCCGCCAGCATCCGTCTACCACGCGACCATCCGCATCAAGAACACCGGCACGCGCACATGGACAAAGAGCGGCCCCTCTCCCGTGCACCTGGCGTACACCTGGTTCACCGCCGACGGCAAGCTGTCAGAGCCGTGGGATACCTTCCACGTCCCCCTCCCCGCCCACGTCGCCCCGGGCAGCACCGCTACCGTCGCCGACGTGCCGGTCAAAACGCCGGCCGTGCCCGGCCAATACCTCTTGCGCTGGGACCTGGTGGAAGAAGGAGAGACGTGGTTCTTCCGCCGTGGCGCGGCGCCGCTGGAGGTGCCGATCGAGATCTCGGATCGCTCGCTCATCGTCGCCTGGAACGCGACGGCCAGCCACAACCCCGCCGAGGTGGCCCTCGCCTTTGACGGTGACCCGAACAGTGTGTGGGATAGCAAGGCGGACCAGGTGCCTGGAATGTGGTTCCAGGTGGACATGGGCCAGGTGCTCACCATCGATCGTGTCAAGATCTCGAGCCCGGGTCGCGGGTTTCCCCTCGGCTACCGCCTGCTGCTATCGGAAGATGGCCAGGACTGGCGCGTCGCGGCCCAGGCCGCGCGCAACTGGACCGATATCGACGCCGCCTTTGTGCCATGTGCCGCACGTTACGTGCGCATCGAACAGATCGGCACTGCAGAATGGCCCGCCACCTGGATGATCAGCGAGATGGCCGTCGCCGTCACCAAGGCGTGGGCCGGCGCGACGGCAAGTCACTACGCGGACGACACACATGAGGCGCTCGATTGCAATCTGTCGACTGCATGGAACACGCGTGCGGTCAAGCAAAAGCCGGGCATGTGGTTCCAGGTGGACATGGGAGAGGCGCGCCGCATCCAGCAAGTGGCACTGCAGCACCCGGCGAGCCAGATGGCACGCGGTTATGTCGTGTCAGTTTCGGAAAATGGCACAAGCTGGCAAGAGGTAGGGCGCAACGACGATAACTGGGGTACGATCAACGTCTCCTTCACCCCACGCCCCGCCCGCTACGTGCGCGTCGAGACCACCAACTCGTCCACTTACCACCCGTGGGGTATTGCCGAATTCGTCGTGTGGCGCACAGAGCCAGTGTGGACCGTAGGGAGAAAGGACAAATGAAACGTGATGTGTGATGAGCAGATCACGCATCACGTATCGCCTATCACGCGCTGCGCATCCCGGGCAGCCAGGCCAATAGGTCGTCGAGCCGCTCCAAGATCAGGCATTCGGCCTCCGGAAAGAGCCTGAGCGGGTCGATCAGGATGGGGCGCAGGCCGGCGCGCTCAGCCCCGATCACGTCGGCCCAGTAGTTGTCGCCGACATAGATGCAGCGTGCCGCCGCTGCGCCGATCTGGTCGAGGGCCGCGACAAAGATCGCCGGGTGCGGCTTGGCCTGGCCTACCTCGCCCGACGACAGGGCGACGTCGAAATGGCGCCGCAGGTCAAAGGTATCGAGCAGCTCGTAAAAGCGCGACACATTCTCGCGGTTGGTGAGCAGCCCAAGTAGGTAGCCCCTACTGCGCAGCCCGTCGAGCGTGTGCCACACCTCATCCGGAACCTGATAGGCCAGATCGACGTCGTCGAACTGCGCCGTCAGCCTGTCGGCCAGCGCATCCAGGTCCCCTCGAACTTGCATCGCTTCGAGCAAGTGCCGGTTAAAGTGGTGCCAAAACTCGGCCGTCGACAGTCCGGCAATCTGGTCGCGGATCACCGGATCGACAAAGTACTCGTGTCGCACGCGCCGCCCCATCCGTTCTTGCTCGCAGCCCAGGGGCTGGCCGATGCCCGCGCAAAAGCGCGCGATCACGTCCATGCTGTCCGGCTCGTGAAAGATGAGCGTGCCGTCGAGATCAAAAAAGACCACCTGCACCTCTGTAAGGTTCACCGGCCCCATTGCCCCCCACCCGGCGTGCTCTTCATAAAGGTCGAGGCAGAGAGGGTAAAGCCGTGGGCTTTGAGGCGCGGCTCAAAGCGCGGGCGCATGCCACATGGCTCCAGGTGGCCCAAGATCTTGCCATCGCGCTCGCCCTCTTCGACAAAGCGGAACAGCTCTTGCATCACGATCGTCTCACCCTCCATCCCCTGCACCTCGGTGATCGACGTCACCTTGCGCGAGCCGTCACGCATGCGCGCCACCTGCACGATCAGGTTGATGGCCGCCGTGATCTGGCGGCGCACGACCATGATCGGCAAATCGACGCCAGCCATCAACGTCAGCGTCTCGAGCCGGCCAAAGGTGTCGCGCGGCGTATTAGCATGCACCGTCGTCAGTGAGCCATCGTGCCCCGTGTTCATGGCCTGCAGCATGTCCAGCGCCTCGCCGCCGCGGCACTCGCCGACCACGATCCGGTCAGGTCGCATGCGCAGCGAGTTCCTCACCAGGTCGCGGATCGTCACCGGCTGGCTGTCGGCGGAATCGGGCTCGGGCGGCTTGGTCTCGAGGCGGACGACGTGCGTCTGCGAAAGCTGGAGCTCGGCCGCGTCCTCGACGGTCACGATCCGCTCGCCGTCAGGGATAAAGCCGGACAACACGTTGAGCAGCGTCGTCTTGCCCGAGCCGGTGCCACCCGAGACGACAATGTTCAGGCGCGACACGACGCAGGCGCGCAGAAACTCGGCCATCGGCTGCGTGATCGACCCCAACTCGATCAACTTTTCGATGGTCAGCGGCGTGCGTGCAAACTTGCGGATGGTGATCGACGGTCCATCGACCGCCGAAGGCGGGATGATGGCGTTCACGCGCGAGCCATCGGGCAGGCGTGCGTCGACCATCGGCCAGCTTCTGTCCACCTTGCGCCCGAGCGGCTTGATAATGCGATTGATGATGCGCATCATGTGCGCTTCGTCATCGAAACGCGCCGGCGTCAGGATCAGCCGGCCCTCGCGCTCGATATAGATCTGGTCAGGGCCATTGGCCATCACCTCTGTAATCGAGTCATCGTCCAGGTACGGCTCCATCGGGCCATAGCCGACGATGTCGTTGACCACCTCGCTAAAGAGTTGGCGAGCCTGGCTTTCGGGAAGCTGGAGCTGGGCGTGCTGGCACAGCTCGTTGAACCTCGTGTTCAGCATCTGGAGCGTCTCTGGTGAGCGGTCAGGGATCGCCCGCGTGTCGACAAAGCCCTGCAAGCGCTCGACCATCCACTGTTTCAACCGGACAATGTTGGTAGCCGACTCTCCCACGAGCGCACCTCCTTCGGACCATTTTGTGTTTCATCTCAACAACTTGGGGGATGTAGGGCAGATTGCCAATCCGCCCTACATCCCGCCCCCCAAGATGATACCATTTTGTCTATTATACCGGAGAGCCGGCGAAAAGGCAAAGAAGCCGCAAGTTTGGAATGTAGATTTTATAATTAACATATCTCTAATTGACTTTTTACTCGCCGGATGATAGAATGTTCACCAGTAGATTCCGGCGAGGGGGCAGAGATGTTCGACACAACTTTTTTGATCCTGGCCGCCATCCTTCTCGGTGGTGGGCTGTTGAGCGGCTTTCTCAAGGCACGGGCGCGAGATCGCTGCCTGGGCCATTTTGCCGGCTATCACGTCACATTGGAACGCACCGACGGCCGCCTCGTGTGGGGCGAGATGACCCTCTATCCCAACGCCCTGGAGATGGTCTACCGGAGTGACGTCCAGGACGAGCATCACGTAGAAACGAGCTATGTGCTCTACAAGGACGAGTTCCCCCGGATCCAGGCGATCTATCGCTACTGCGACGAGATGGGCTCGGAGCAATGGGAAAAGAGGGAGCAGGACCTGAGGGCGAGCTTTCACCCGGGGCTGGGTCGCCGCCTGCGCCGCCGGGCACGCAACGTGGCCAACCTGGCCCTCGAGTCCGCCAGCCAGGCGATCGGCATCCTCGTCGGCCAGGTCCAATCCTCCTCTTCGCGCGGGATCACCTCTTCCGGCGAGGATTATCTGAATGCACTGAGTCAGAACCTCGTCGGCTACGTAGGCACAAGCTATGACCCCCTGCTCGAGCGCTATGTCGGCACCCGGGTCGTCGTGGAGGTTACCGAAGGCGAGGTGGTGTACGAGCACGTCGGCATCCTGAAGGACTATACCGCCGAATTTCTAGAGATCCTCGACGTGCACTATCCCAACCAGTCAACCGTCCAGGTTCGTAGCGAGGACTGCTGCGAGGAGCAGCACCTGCGCGTCGTGCGCGATGGCGAGGTGCTGCACGTGGCGAACGTCGGTGAGCAGTCGCTCCTGCTGCAACAGTTGCGCATCGACGGCCAGGCCAAGCCGCTCAACGCCGTCCTCGACACGGGTGATGCGCTCGACCTGCACCTCGACCCGGACACCGACACAGAGGATGTGGAAATAGTCGTCAAGATCGTCCGCCACCTCGATTGGATCGTGCCCCGCGCTCACGCCCTGATCCGCCATAAAGCCGAGCGCTATGACCCGGACCAGGTGTTCGACATCGGCTTTGTCCTGAAACTCGACCGCCACCGAGAAGAGGAAGCGCGCTATCTCCAGATCCTCGAGCGCGACCCGGACGACGCGACGAGCGCCGTCGCACTGGGGCAGATCCTGTTCCAGCGCGGTGCCCTCGACGGCGCCGAGCGCTGGTTCCGCCAGGCGCTGGCCTACCGCGAAAGGCTGCCCGACGGCGGCAAGCTCGCCGAGCGCCAGCTCCGCTACATCGAGCGCAAGCGCACCGGGCGCCGCGCCGCCTGAGCCGCCCACCCGCTCGCGGCAGCACCCCACAAGGTACCTGGGGCCGCCGCCTCTCCCCCACCCACCTACTCTTGCACAATCCGCCCGGATCTGGTAAACTACAGTCATCCTGGCGAGGGAGAGCGAATGGCAGCTCAGGCACTCTATCTCAAATATCGTCCCCAGACCTTCGATGCGGTGGTGGGGCAGGAGCACGTCACCCGCACCCTGCGCAATGCCCTCGCGCAGGGGCGGCTGCGCCACGCCTACCTCTTTTGTGGGCCGCGCGGCACAGGCAAGACGACGACAGCGCGCCTCCTTGCCAAAGCGGTGAATTGCCTGGCGCCCGAAGAGGCGCGCCCGTGCAACGCCTGCACCCTGTGCGTCGCCATCAACGAGGGCAGGCTGCTCGACCTGATCGAGATCGACGCCGCCAGCAACCGCGGCATCGACGAGATCCGTGATATCCGCGAAAAGATCGGCTTTCGCCCCAACGAGGCACGCTTCAAGGTGTACGTGCTCGACGAGGCGCACATGCTGACCGATCAGGCATTCAACGCCCTGCTCAAGACGCTCGAAGAACCGCCGCCTCACGTCATCTTTGTCCTGGTCACCACAGACCCGCAAAAAATCCCGGCGACGATCACCTCGCGCTGCCAGCGATTCGACTTTCGACGTGTGAGCATGCAGGACCTGACCAGCCGGCTGCGCTACATCGCGGCAGAAGAGGCGCTGCAGGTCGAAGAGCAGGCGCTCGAGCTGATCGCACACCAGAGCACCGGCGCCGTGCGCGACGCCATCAGCCTGCTCGACCAGATGACAAGCTATGGCGACGAGATCACGCTCGACCAGGTGCAGATGGTGCTCGGCACGATAGCCGGTGAGGCAGCCGGCAAGCTGACTGCGTGCCTGGCCCGCGCCGACGTGGCGGGCGGCCTCGATGTCATCAACCAGAACGTAGCACAAGGGGCCGACCCGCGTCAATTCGCTCGCGAGGTGGTCGAGTATCTGCGAGGCTTGCTCCTGATCAAAGAGGGGGCAGGCACGGGCCTACTGAACGCCACTGCCGAGCAGGCCGCCGAGATGGAAGCAGTCGCGGCAAGCCTCACGCTCGACAGGCTGCTGCGCGCCATCCGGCTCTTTAACGAGGCCGCTACCGACCTGAAGCGCGGGTTCCAGACCATCCCACAACTGTCGCTGGAAATGGCCCTCGTGGAGAGCCTGCACGCCACTTCAGGCAGCGATGCGCCAGAACTCGCGGTTGCGCCTCAACCCGCGGTTGCACAGCAAGCGGACAAACCGCCTCCTCGACAGGGGCAGCCAACGCTTGCGCACCCTACGTCGCCCGCCGAGCAGGCTGAGGCTGGCGGGGCCGAGCCCCAGCCCGGCCCCGGCGAGTCCCAGGCCGGGCTGGCTGCGGCAAGCACCCTGTCCATCACCCAGGTGGCCGCCGCGTGGGACGCGATCCTCGCCGCGGTGCGCCAGCGCAACCCTGCTTCCCAGGCCGCCCTGCGCTCCGGGTGCAGGCCGGTGGAAGTGAACGGCAACGAGGTGATGATCACCTTTCCCTGGCCCGTGCTGCGCGACAAGCTGGCCGACCCACAGCGCCGCATGGAGATCCAGGAAGCGCTGAGTGAAGTACTAGGTAGCCGTTGCAGTGTCAAATTGGTGCTGGCTGCCGAATACACTCCGAGCCAGGCCGTCAAAGAAACGCACGCGGACCAACCGCCCGCCGGCACGCCAGCAACAAAAGTTCCCGATCCCGTGGCCGATCCACCCCCTGCCGCGGAGAGCGACGGCGAGGCAGAGCTCGACCCGCATGATTTGAATCGCATCTCGCGCTGGGCAGAACAGCGCGGTGGACACATTGTCCCTTGATCTGGCTGGCTTCTGACCGGGCTGGCCGTCGTAATGGATGAGGAGGAATCACAAATGGCAAAAGGCAAAGGACGTAGAATTCGCGCCAACCAACCAGGCGGCAGGCCCGACATGCGCCAGCAGATCCAGTTCTTGCAGGAGCAGATGCTCCAGACCCAGCAAGACCTGGGTCAACAAACGGTCACGGCGACAGCGGGTGGCGGCGTCGTCGAGGTGGTGATGAGCGGCCACCAGCGTGTCGAGTCGATCACCATCGATCCGGAAGTCGTCGACCCCGAGGACGTCGAGATGCTCCAGGACCTGATTATCGCGGCCGTGAACGAGGCGATCGAGCGGTCGCAGGGCCTGGCTACCGAGCAGATGTCGGCACTGACCGGCGGGCTGGGGCTCGGCGATCTGGGCAGTATTCTGGGATAGGAGCCGCTATGGCCGCAGTCACCCCCGAGCCGGTCACCCGGCTCATCGAGGCATTTTCCCAGCTCCCGGGCATCGGCCCCAAGACGGCGTCGCGCCTGACCTTCTACCTGCTCCGCCGCCCGCCTGAGCAGGCCGCGTCGCTGGCCGACGCCCTGCGTGCCCTGAAGGAGCGCATCGTCTACTGCCAGACGTGCTACAACATCACCGAGCAGAGCCCCTGCGCGGTATGCCAGGATGAGGCGCGCGACCGGTCGCTGGTGTGCGTCGTCGAAGAGCCGCTCGACGTCCTCGCCATCGAGCGCACTGGCGAGTACAGGGGCCTCTACCACGTGCTCCACGGCGCCATCTCGCCCGTTGACGGCATTGGCCCCGACGAGCTGCGCATCGACGAGCTGATGCGCCGCCTGAAAGACGAGCCTGTGCGCGAGGTGCTGTTGGCGACCAACCCCAACCTGGAGGGGGAGGCCACCGCCATGTACCTGGCACGCCTGCTGCAGGCGCGCGGCGTGCGCGTCACCCGGCTGGCGCGCGGCCTGCCCGTCGGCGGCGACCTGGAATACGCCGATGCCGTCACCCTCTCCCGCGCGCTCGAAGGGCGGCAGGAGATGTAGCCACCGCCCCCCCGGGCGATAGCCAGCCATCGAGCCCCTGCCCCTCTTGCCGCACTGACCAATTTATGGTATACTACCGGCTAGGATGGACGAGATCAGGCATTTTGTGCCGGGGGAGAGAGAGGCAACTATCGCCGCGCGCCTGCGGGCACCGGTGCCTGCTGGCGTGGCACCCGCCTACGTGCGCGCCTACACGCGGCCCGGCGACCTCGTCCTGATCCCCTACTGCCAGGACACCGCCGCGGTGCGCGACGTCGTCGCCGAGGGGCGGCGCGCCGTCGCCCTCAACTTTGACCCGCTGATGGTGCTCCTCACCCGCGCCTCGCTGGCCCCACCTTCCCGGCGCGAGTTGGACGCGGCCATTACCCGCCTGGGCGACAGCCCGAAGCAGGGCCTTCCACTGCGCCGCTACCTCGACCGGCTGTACGCTACCACTTGCCCCGCCTGCCTGCGCCCGGCCATCGCGTCCGAGTTCATCTGGGACCGCGAGGCGGGCGTGCCGGTCGCCAAGCAGCTACAATGTCCCGCGTGCAGTTGGGATGGGCGCACAGCCGCGGATGCAGAGGACCACACCCGCCTCAGCGAGGTGCAGCCGCGCGGCATGCACTACTACTTTGTGCTGGACCGGCTGGCGCCACGCGGCAGCGATGCCCGCCTCAAGGCGAGCATGGAAAAGATGCTCGCGCTCTACTCCTCCCGTAACCTCTACGCGCTAGCCGAGCTGACGATGAAGGTCGAGACACTCTTCGACGCGGGCTCCCTGCGCGACGCGCTCAAGGTGCTGCTCCTCGACTGCCTCGATCGCTGCTCTGCCCTGGCGCCTGCCGACAGCCAGGATGAGAGCCGGCTGTCGCCCCGCCAGCGGCTTGCGGTGCAGTCCCGTTTTGTCGAGCGAAATGTATGGCTCGCCTTCGAGCAGGCAGCCGGGCGATTCATGGCCCTGGCAGGGGCGCCGATCATCGGGCTGACGCTCGATCCCGCGCAGGTGCTGGCGACCGGCGGCGAGTGGAGCGCGTACACCGGCCAGCACGTAGCACGCGAGGCCGGGCGCCTGGTGCGCCCGGGCAGCCTGCACCTGCTTCTCACCGCGCCGCCGCTCCTCGATCCACCTGCCTGGTCGCTCGCCTACCTGTGGGGGGCGTGGCTGCTGGGCAGTGAGGTTGTGACGCCGCTCCGTCCCCTCCTCCAGAAACGCACCGCCGACGCGAGCTGGTATGCCCAGGGGTTGGTCTCTTCGTTCCAGTCCTTCGCCCGCCTGCTCGCCGCTGATGGCAGGCTGGTGTTTGTCCTCGACGACCGGGCACCCGCCGCCGTCGAAGGGCTGCTCACGGCGGCGGGGTTGGCCGGCAGCAGCGTCGTGTCGATGGCCCACAGTGGCGCCGGTCACCGGCTCGTGGTGGCGCCCGGCGCGCTGCCGCCGGCCAGCGTCCTATTCGCTGCTGCCCCGGCGCCCGGCTCCCCCGAGCTGGACCTCGCAATGGAGCAAGTGGCCCTCCACACTGCCGTCGAGACGATCCGCAGCCGCGGCGAGCCAACCCGCTGGCCGGCACTCCACGCCGCCACGTGGGCTGCGCTGGCCCAGGCAGGGCTGTTGGCCGTCACACCAGAGGCAGAAGGAACCAGTCCCCTGGATCGTGCCGCCCAGGCGGTGCGACGCGCACGCGAGTCGCCAGCGCTCCTGCCGCTGGCGGTGCCCGATGGCGGGGATCCGTTTTACTGGCTCACCGAACCGGTCGGCCTGTCGTCCCCCCTGTCGGATAGGGTGGAAGCAGCAGCGTATGACCTGCTCGAAGGCACCCTGGCTCTGACCGAGATCCAGTTTGCCCGGGCACTCTACGAGCGGTTCCCGGGATGCCTGGTGCCCGATCCGGGACTCGTTGCCCTGGCCCTGCGCTCGTACGCGCACGAGCACTCGCCCGGCTACTGGCAGCTCCGTGCGGAGAATGGCGCTGCCGCCCGTGAGGCGGAGCGGGGAGAAATTATCGAGCAGATCCACCTGCTCGGCCAGCGGCTGGGATATCACGCGGGGGCAGAGGCACCATTTGACGTGGTATGGAAGGATGGGCAGCGATGGCACGCCCTCTTTGCCGTGCGCTGGCAGGCAGTCGTGAGCGAGGTCCTCTTGCTCGGGCAGGCGCCTGCTGGCATGCAGCGCTACCTGGTGCTGCCAGGTGGCCGTGCGGCCCTGGCCGCATACAAGCTTGCCCACAACCCGGTGTGTCAGCAAGCCGTCGACGAAGCAGGCTGGCACTTTATCAAGTACCGTCACGTGCGCCAACTCGCCGGCGAGCCCGACGTCGACGAGTACGTGCTGCGCACTATCGTCGGCCTCGATCCGATCGTCGAGCGCGAAGGAGTCCAGATACCCCTCTTCTAAATCACACAACCGCTCGCCTATAGATAGGCGAGCCGGCCGGTGATATTACGCTTGCTCATGTCGAGGATGCCCACACTCGGCTGGCGGGCGTCGGGCAGCGCGCACCCCGGGTTAAACACCAGCACCCCTCCATGCGTGCGCACGTAGGGCTGATGGGTATGCCCGTACACGATCGCGTCTACCTCTTCCTCGAACTGCTCCAGAAGAAATGCCTGCAGCGCCCCGGGCTCAGGGCCGTGTCCGAACAGCCGGCACAGCGTCCCGCCCGCCCGCTGCACCTCGTCGAACTGGTGCCCGTGGATCATCCCGATCCGCCGCTGGCCAAAGCGCACGACACGCTTTTCGTCCAGGTATTCGTGCACCTCTGCGCTGTCGTCTTCGCCCGCTACGGCGAACGTCAGCGTGTACATCTCCTGGAACTCTTTCAGCACGTAGAGCTCTGAAATGTCTCCCACGTGCAAGATAATATCGAGTCCCTTGAACAGATCTGTGATGCGCGCAGGCAATACAGGGCTCCGATCCGGGATGTGCGTGTCGCCGATTACGCCTATCTTCATCGTCCTTCATCCATGCCCAGTCAAGTCAATGATGCCATCATTCACACGGTACAGCCGGCCACAGCGGCTGCATGTCGGCCTCGCATCCGGGCCCTCGCCCGGGCTCTCGGGCACCTCGGCGAGGCGCCCGCCGCACGCCGGGCAGCGCACTACACTCGCCGGCGGCCATCGCACGCCCACGCCAGGGCCGCTGCATGCTTTGTGCGCAGCCGCCAGGTCGTAGCTCACCTGCCAGCGCTGTACCTCGATTTGCTGCAAGCCCAGCCCCTCCAGCACTGCGCGAAACCGGTCACGCCCCATCGCCCGTCCAGGCAGCAGCCGTGCCTCGCGTCCCACCCTGTTTGTCACCAGCAGCGTGCCGCCGGGCGCCAACACGCGCACCATCTCTGCCAGCACCGTTTCCGGGTGTGCCATAAACTCCAGCGATTCCAGGCACGTCACGGCGTCAAAGGCATTGTCGTCGAAAGGCAGCCGCCGCACTCCGTGGCGCACCAGCACGACACTTGCCCCGCCGTGGCGCAGCTTGGCCTGCGCCCGCCGTAACATCTCACGCGACAGATCTAGACCCACGATCCCGCCGCGATCCCCAAAGCCCTCCTCCAACAGCGCGCTCGGCACCCGCCCGGTGCCCGTCGCCACGTCGAGCACGAGCGGCCGCGCTACCCCGCGCAGCGCGCGCAGCACAGGCCCCGCGACGAACCACGCCTCGTCCCGCGCGTTGAACTGCTTGATCCGGTCATAGCGCCGCGCCACCAGGTCATACGTCCACGCCACCGCGTGCGGGCCCAGATAGGTCGCCTCCGCCACGATCAGCAGCCAGTAGAGGAGCAGCCCGGCGGCCAAGATCACTGCCACGGCCACCACCCATCCCCAGCCACTCATGGCAGTCCCACTGCCGCCGCCAGCATGGTAGCCAGCAGCCACAGCCGCGCCTGCCGTGCCGCGCGCTCCGGGTGTGACCCCGCTGCTGCCGCCGGCAGCAGCGCGAGCTGCCCGAGCACCAGCCCCCCGGTCGCCCCGGCCGCCAGCGGCTGCTTCAGCCCCACGAGCAACGCCACCACCCCCACCTCCGCCGTCACGATCAGCCACCCGCCACCGCCCAGGCTGCGTGCAAGCCGCTCCCCCCCCCACGCCGCCAGCGTGAACACGAGCGCCAACAGAGCCGACCCGGCTGCAAGCTCTGCTACGGCCAGGTGCCCGGCCAGCCACGGCAGCGCCACCAACGCCAGCGCTCTACCCGCCAGCCAGTCGCGCCCATGCCACCGCCACGCCAGCCCAACGCCGGCAAGCGCCACGAACGCTGCCCCGAGGAGGCGCACATCGCCCTGGGCCGGCCTCCCCTCGCTGTAGAGCAGCACGCTGAGGAGCAGAGCCAGCACTATCGCAGCGATCGCCGCCGCCGCGGCACCCCCCAGAACCGGCCAAAAGACCTCGTCCCACCAACCAAGCAGCCGGTTGACGCCGCGCCAGAGGCGGCCGGCAGGTGATCGCGGTTGGGCATAGGGCGGCGCAGGCAAACGAGCCTGCCGCTGCGGCGGCCACCCACTGCGCAGTGGATCAAACCAATCGGTCTCTGTAATCAGCCGCCAGGCAGCCACCCAACCCAGGCTCACCAGCAGCGCGACATAGAGCAGAGGCAGCAGATCGGCGCGCTGCAGCGCGCCCTGGCTGCCGGCTAGAGCACCACACACCATCGCCCATACACCTGTCACATTCCCAAAGGGGCGCACCAGGCTCGCACTCGAGCCGGCAAGATGCACAGGAGTCGAGCGATCCACCTCTCTCCCCAGATCTACCGTCATCCGAGCCATTATACCACAATTCGCCTGTCTTGTCAGCCAGGCACCTTGTCTTGTCAGCCCAATCTCGCCACAATGGTCCTTCGGAAAAAGCAAAACCTGACAGGTCCGGGAAGACCTGTCAGGTTTTTGCTTTCTGCTGGCTGCGTGTTCTATACGTCCGGTGCTCCTGCCTCCTCGTCCATCGCCTCAGGCGGCAGCGGTCCCGCCGCCGGTGCGGCCACCTTGTCGCAGACTTGCTTGCCAAACCGGGTGTGAATCACCGCACCCACTCCCACACTCGTCAGCAGCACCACAAAGGGCCAGCCACAGCACACCGGCCGTGCCACTGTCAGCAAAGCGGCGAGCGGGACCGTCACCAGCAGCCCGACCAGCACCGCGCCCACCGGCCGCAGTGTCCCGGCGCGCAGCACGCGTCCCACCCAACGGCCCACCACCTCAGCCAGTGCCACCCAGCCAAACGCCATCGCCGCCATCAACACCAACGGCACCGGCAGCAGGATCAGGCCTGACAGCAGCAACATCAGCAGGCCGATAGGGATCAGAATGACCGTGCTGATCAGCGCCGCGGCGATCATCACGATCACCACCATCAGCACCACGGCCAGCACCTCGAGACCAGCGGCAATCATGAACGTCAACAGCCCCAGGCCCAGGCTTTGCCACGGCATCAGGCGGATGCAGTCGGCTGCGCGCCGCACCGGCCGCGGCCACACAAAGGCCATAAGCAAGCCGAGGCCGATCAGGAGCAGGCTCGTCATCGCGGCCCCCACCAGGCGCCCTACCAGGTCGATGAGCCCACTGCCGCTCCTCGCCGGCACATGCGGCTGCACGGGCACGGGGATCTCGGGCACAGGGGGCAGATCTGGCGGCGTGGGAGGCGTGATCTCTGGCACCAGGTCCTCCGGCAGGAAGGGGAGCGCCGGCAGATCTACGTCTGTCATCTCCTCGCCGCCCACGCGCGCCCCTGCATGCCGCTCCAGAGTACCCGACATGATCGTCAGGTCTCCCTGCACAAAGGCACTCTCCAGCAACTCCACGTCGCCGAACAGCGAGGACAGATCGCCCGCCACGCGTCCCCCAATCTCTTGCGAGCCACCGGCCACAAACACGTCGCCCTGTACCTGCCCGAGACTGCTCATCGTCAGCTCGCCGTCGATCACCGCCAGGTTGCCCTTCACCAGGCCGTCGAGATCGATGTCGCCACCGACGACAAACACATCGCCGCTCACCACCGCCTCGGCCGGGATCGTCAGGTCCCCGTCAAAGACCCCCAGGTCCCCGCGAAACGTCTCGCCTGCCTCCAGTGTGACGTCCTCATCTACAAAGATCTGGCCGTCATCTATCTGGATGCTCGGCCCTCCGGCCTGGAGCGCCAGGCCGTCCGCCATCGCCGTGGTAGGCCAGAGCAGCAGCAGCGACAAGCAAACGATCCACAATACCTTTGCCTTCACAGTCTATCCTCCTTATAATCCAGGCCGCATCTTGTATGACTGGCGCGCCTGGCGCGTCAGTCATCGCCTCTGCATCGCGCACGGGCATCTTGCCCGGCTGCCACGATGGGCCAGCGAACGACCTGTTCTCAGTGTCCATTCGTTGCCATCCACACCCCGGCCAGATTGAGCCGGCGGTGCTCAACGACTATGCATATCCGTTACGGTTGTGCGAGCCACCGGGGCGGCGGACCACGAGCCAGACCCAAAGCCCGGCGAGCAGCACCAGCCCAAGGGCCACCGCCGCCGCCAGCGGCGGGCCATACTGGAGCAGCAGGTCGCCCAGAAAGAGCGTCGCCCCCTTGCCCAACAGCCCGGCACCCGAAGCCAATTTCGAGGCTACCTCTGTGCCCTGCTGGACTGACGGCAGCGGCGCGACCCACTGCCACACCAGAATCGCCCCCAGTACGATCACTAATGCCACGACTGTGAGGCTGGCAAGCGACAGCGAGCTCGTCAGCACGGCCACGCTGCCAAACACGCGGCGCCGCTTTTTGGCACGCTCGCCAAGCCGGCGCTCCACGCGGATGGCAAAGCCGAGTGGTGGACCGATCATTGCCGACTCGGTGAGCATCGTCGAGATCGCCTGCATCGCCTCCCACTCGGCCCGGCATGTGCCACACGTCGCCAGGTGCACATCCAGCGCCCGCCGCCCGTCCGCACCGAGCTGACCATCGAGAGCCAGCGACATCCGCATGGTCATCTCTTCGCTCTGGTCACATTGTCTCTTCACTTCCATATTCTTCTCCCCACCAGGCCCCCATCGATCCCAAATTGCTGGGCTGGTCTCCGACCGAGCCCTCCGAGCTTCTCATGCTGCCTGTAGACTCGCCGCCATCATCTGCCGTGCCCGATGCAACCTCGATTTGATCGCGCTCTCTGTCGTGTCCATCGTCTCGGCAATCTCCCGGTACGACAGGTCGTACCAATAGCGGAGCACCACTGCCGCTCGATAGTCGGGCGGCAGCGCATCGAGCACACCGCGCACGCGTTCCCTCTGTTCTTTTCTACTCACCACCTGGTCAGGTTGTGGCGCGTCACTTGCCAACCACACCGGCGGTGTTGGGCCATCCAGAGAAAGCTGCGGCGCCCGCTGCTTGCGGCGCAGGCGGTCGATGCAGTGATGCGAGGCGATGGACAGCACCCAGTTCACGAACTTGCGCCCTGGCTGATACGTTGCCAGCTTGGCGTATGCCCGCAAAAAGGTCTCCTGGGCCGCGTCCTCCGCCTCGGCCGGGTCCCCCAGCATGCGATAGGTCAGGTTGTAAACCGGGCGCTCGTACGCCCGCACCAAATGGCCAAAGGCCTTTCGATCCCCCTGAAGAGCCTGCTCAATCCAGGCTCGCTCTTGGTCCATCCTCGTCCTCCATGCACTCCCTATACGGACAGCCGCTTCAAAGGTTGCCAAATTCCACCAAACAGGTGCCCAGTTTCACATTCTAGCACTCACACCCCGCCCCGTCCATACCCGACACCTGACAACCACCTGACACCTGTACCCGCCCCCCCCGGGGCCAGTGTCCGCTTGTCATTGCGAGGGAATGCCAGCGACCGAAGCAATCCCCACCAACGCGTGCCACGCCCTCCGTCGGGAGCGATGGAGGCGGCCGGGCACCTTGGAATCGGCAATAGTAGCCGCGCCCACAGACAACACATCCTCCCTCGCGCTATCATGAGCACATTCGGTGCTTCACTCTGAACATCCTGGCATCCGGCCGGGTTAGAAGAATAGCAATGGCTTCCAGGCGTTGCTCATCTTCGAACTCGTTTATTGACTCATTCAAGAAAGGTCAGGCACTCCTTATGAAAACCAATGCCCGTTCCTTGCTCTCTCGTGCGCTCCTCACCCTCACCATCCTGGCACTCGCCGGCTGCTCCCTGTCTCCGGCAGCTACACCCACCCCTGCCCCCGCCGCACAGGCGCCAGTCACTACGACGCCGGCAGGCAAACCAACCGCAGAGACGGCGCCCACCGGGCTGCCCCCAACGGCCGACGCCACTGCACCAGCCCCAACCGCCACCACCGCCGGTAGCCTGCTGCCTACGTCGGCCCCCGCCGCCGACACTTCTCCCTTTGACCTGATCTCGCTGGAACAGATCTTGGCCTACCTCGACGATCTGACTGCCATCCAGCCCTACTCGGGCTGGCGCAACTCGGGCACCGAAGGCGAAGCAGAGGCGATCGACTATGTCGCCGCCACCCTGGGCGATATGCCTCGCCTCGCAGGCCTCGAGCTGGAGCGCCAGGAGTTCCACGTCTTTCTCGCCACCGAGCTGTGGGACACGTCCCTCTTCCTGACTGTCGCCGGCCGAGAAGTGGAAGTGCCCGCCGACGGGCTGCGCGGGGCGCGCGACGACGTGGCCCCGGCGCTGCGCTTTGACTCTGACGGCGTATTGAACGACGCCGACCCGAACCCCGTGTCGGTGACCGGCCCCACCATCGTCATCCGCTCCGAATCGGACCTGAACGTGATCAAGCCGGCCGAGATGCGCGGCAAGGTCGTCCTGCTCGATTATGCCCTCGTCGACCGCTCCATCTATGACATGGGCACTGTCGTGCGCCGCGCCTCCGAGATCGTCACCCGCGAGCCTGCCGGCGTGGTGATCGTCACCGAGTTTTCCAACGAGATGGGCGCCAGCCACGGCGCGTTCGTCGGCGACGGCAGTGCGTTCCACTGGGTAGACGTCGAACCGAACCCGCCGGTGCTCTATGTGCGGCTGGAGGACCTGGTGCCGGCAGGCATCGCGATCTGGGACGATCTGGCCAATGTCGAATCGGCCAGCCTGACGTGGGACGCCGACGTATTCGCACCCGGCACCTCGCGCAATCTGATCGCCCGCATCCCCGGCGCCGACTCGAGCCGTGCCATCATCCTCGGCGCACACATCGACAGCCCCAACGCCCCCGGCGCGATGGACGATGGCAGCGGCTCGGTCGTGCTGCTCGAAGTGGCGCGCGTCCTCGATGAGGCTAATGTCCAGCCGCCGGTCGACCTCTACCTGGCCTGGTTTGGCAGCGAGGAGCTCGGCCTGTACGGTGCGGCGCACTTTGTCTCCACCCACCAGGAACTCCTCGACAGGACGGTCGCCATGCTCCAGATCGACTGCCTCACCCGGCCGCTCGACGGCGTGCGTGCGGACCTGGCCCTGGTTGCGTGGCCGCCTGCCGAGATAGAGCCAGGCCGGGATCTGTGGGTCGATTACCTGGCCGGTGCAGCCGCCCAGCAGGGCGTGGAGGCCCGCGCCGAAGAGCGGGCCGAGCTCTATTCTGACAATGCTACCTTTATTGGCTACGACGTGCCCAACCTCGACCTGATCTATGAGCCGTTTGTCGGCAGCGACATCAGCGTCCACTATGCCGGACACATACATGACCCGTATGATACCGTCGAGCTTGCGCGGGAGGTGGGCGACGTGCTCGAAGAGATGGCCTACGTCGCCCTCACCGCCGCGCTCCAGACTGCCCGAGATCACGACTCGCTGCGCACGTCGCCCACGCCCCAGCACCGCGCCGTCGTCGTCGCCAGCCACACCGAGGCCGTGCACATGACGCCTGCCAATTGGCGCGACCTGGGCATGGGCCTTGCCGCCGCCGGGTTCGACCTCGACCTGGTGCCCTATGGCCAGATCGTCACCGCCGCCGACCTCGAGGGTGCCGAGCTGGTCATTGCCCTGCCCGTGTTCGACTACCCTAGCCCTGATGGCGATCTAACCCCCTACGACGAGGCGTGGACAAAAGCCGAGGTGACAGCCCTGGAAGAGTACGTCGCCGGTGGCGGATTCCTGATCCTGAGCAACAGCGCCCACCGGCTCAAGTATGGCACCTCACCGCTCGATCTCAACGAGGACTGGATCGACGCCAATGCCCTCGCCGGCGCCTTTGGCGTCGAGTATCAGAAGCAGACCCTGGCGGGAGGCAGCGCGCCCGTCGAAAGCGAGCACCCCATCGTGCACGGCATGCGCGAGATCGTGATGAGCGAAGGCAACGCCCACTCCTTCACCCTGCCCGAAGGGGAGCGCGTCGAGATCCTGGCTCTCGCGCGAGACAAGCCAGCCGCGGCCCTGATCTCCTACGGCTCGGGCCAGATTCTCGTCCTCGCCGACGCAGCCACCCTCGCCACCGGCTTGGGAGAGATGTACGGCCACGCCTTCTGGCGCAACCTGGGAATGTACGTGGCAGGGGAATAACAGGGCCACCAGATGCGCGCCCGTTCGTAGTACACGCTTCAGCGCGGCATGGCTGTCGAAGCCTTGCCCACCGATGAAGCCGTAAACGAAGCGCTGCGGCTCGTAATGCGCATCTCCGAGGTGCGGGCCAAGTATTCGACCGAGCCTGCAAAATCCTGACCACGAGATCAGGCTGACGGCGCCTCCCACTGCCTGCCGCCTGCCCCACACCCCATTTGACTTCTCCCCAACCGTGTTGTATAATTTTCCCCGACCCTGAGCAGCGCTGCTCCCAACACATGTGTGTCTGTGGTTGCCGGTGCAGGGGCCACCCCGGCCGTTCCCATCCGCAGACCTTTTGGACCTTTCCGCCGCTGAATTCTGTACCAGCAAGGAGGTTTCGCCTATGACTGCCGTGACCAACCTGTTCCGCGCGGTCACCTATCGCGGGCGCGAGGGACAGATCGCATGGATGCTCCACCGCGTGACAGGGGTCGGCATCTTTTTATTCCTCACCCTGCACATCGTCGACATTTTCCTCATGTCCTTCGGCCCCGACACATTCGAAGCGTTGCTCTTTATCTACCACAAATTCCTCTTCAAGCTCATGATCGTCTTTGGCCTCTACCTCGGGCTCCTCTACCACGCGCTGAATGGCATGCGCGTCGTCCTGATCGATTTCTGGCCCCGCCTGGGAAAGATGCACGCCCGGCTGTGGTGGATCCAGATGGCCGTCTTTACGCTGCTCTATGTGCCATCGGCGGCAGTCATGATCCGCGAGATCTTTTTCGTCCACTAGAGGAGGTCCGACGATGCAAGCTGCGCCTGCACGACCGCGCCCTGCGAACAACTTGGAGCTGTATAGCTGGTTTTTCATGCGCATCTCGGCCGTCGTCCTCTTTGTGCTGGCGACGTTCCACCTTTTTTACATGCACATCATCCTCGGCGTCGACGCCATCGACTTTCAGGTCATTGCCGACCGCTGGCAGTCCCCCTTCTGGCGCCTGTATGACCTCTTTCTCCTGGTGTTTGGCTGGATACACGGCGCCAACGGCCTGCGCATCGTCATCGACGACTATGTTCGCGCCGATGGCTGGCGCGTCCTGGTCAAGAGTGTCCTCTATGTGTTCGTATTCGTGATCATTGTGTTGGGCGCGTACGTGCTCTTTACCTTCTAGCCTGTGAGGAGAACCGATGTACCATTCGTATGACGCCGTCATCGTCGGCGCGGGAGGGGCCGGCCTGCGCGCTGCCCTCGAACTGGGGCAGGTGGGCAGCGTCGCCGTGCTAAGCAAACTTTACCCCACTCGCTCGCACACCGGCGCCGCCCAGGGGGGCATCGGCGCGGCCCTGGGCAACATCGAAGAGGATCATTGGCTCTGGCACATGTACGACACTGTCAAGGGCGGTGACTATCTCGTCGACCAGTACGCGGCCGAGGTGATGGCCCGCGAGGCGGTTGAGGCAGTGTACGAGCTGGAGCACTGGGGCCTGCCCTTCGACCGCACGCCCGACGGCCGGATCGCCCAACGCCCCTTTGGCGGGCACACCCACCACTTTGGCCAGGGCCCCGTGCGCCGCTCCTGCTACGCCGCCGACCGGACGGGCCACATGATCCTGCAGACCCTGTACCAGCAATGCGTGCGCCACAACGTGCGTTTTTTCGACGAGTTCCACGTCCTCGACCTGCTTGTCCACCAGGGGGCCGCGTGCGGCGTGGTCGCCTACGAGATTGCCACAGGACAGATCCATACCTTCCGCGCCAAGACCGTGCTCTTTGCCACCGGCGGCATGGGGCGCATGTTCCGCATCACGTCGAACGCCTACGCCCTGACAGGCGACGGCCCTGCCATCGCACTGCGCCGCGGCGTGCCGATGGAAGACATGGAGTTCTTCCAGTTCCACCCGACGGGCATCCGCAACATGGGCATTCTGATCACAGAAGCGGTGCGCGGCGAGGGCGGCATCCTGCTCAACGATGCCGGCGAGCGCTTCATGGAGCGCTACTCGCCCAGCCTGCGCGACCTGGCACCGCGCGACATTGTGTCACGCGCCATCTATCTCGAGATTGAGGCAGGGCACGGAATCGGGGGCAAGGATTATATCCATCTCGACGCCAGTCACCTGGGGCGCGAGGTGGTGGAGAGTAAACTCCCTGACATTGCTGATTTCACCCGCACCTACCTCGGCATCGACCCTGCAGTCGAGCCGATGCCCGTCCAGCCGACGGCGCATTATTCCATGGGCGGCATCCCGACAGATGTCGATGGGCGCGTGGTGATCGACGAGCAGAACACGCCGCTGCCTGGCTTCTATTCGGCAGGCGAGTGCGCCTGTGTGTCGGTGCACGGTGCCAACCGTCTCGGTACCAACTCACTCGTCGACCTGGTCGTCTTTGGCCGCCGCGCCGGGCGCGACATGGCGCGCTACATCCGCGAAAATGATTTTGTCGAGCTGCCCAAGGACCCAACGTGCGAGGCGTGCGACGAGGTGGAACGCCTGCGCGCCAACACAGGAGTGGAGCGGATCGCCGACGTGCGCAGCGACTTGCGGGATCTAATGATGCTCCGCGTCGGTGTGTTTCGCACAGAAGAGGGGATGCAGCAAGCCCTCGACGGCGTGCGCGCGCTGCACGAGCGATACCACCGCGCCTCCATCCACGACCACGGCCGCATCTTTAACACCGACCTGCTGGAGGCGATCGAGCTTGGCTACCTACTCGACCTCGCCGAGGTGACGGCCGCCAGCGCGCTCGCGCGCAAGGAGAGCCGTGGAGCCCATTCGCGCGAAGACTATCCGGAGCGCGACGATGAAAACTGGCTCAAGCACACCCTGGCCTACCAGGCCGACGGCGAGGTGGCGCTGCGCTACAAGCCGGTGGACATTACCCGGTTCGAGCCCAAACCGAGGACGTACTAGCGGGCGGAATCCCAAGTTGCTGAGACCGGTCTTCGACCAAGCCCTCGGCGAGTGATACTTTTGGAGTAACAAATGCAAGCGACGATCAAAATTCTGCGGTTCAACCCAGAAGTTGACGATCGGCAGCACTGGGAAGAGTATACGCTGGAAGTCGACCCGACCGATCGGCTGCTGGACGTATTGCACGCGATCAAGTGGCATCACGACGGCACGCTTGCCTTCCGGCGGTCGTGTGCCCACGGCATCTGCGGATCTGACGCGATGACCGTGAACAATGTCAACCGCCTGGCGTGCAAGCTGCTCATGCGCGATCTGGGCAATAAGGTGACAGTGGAGCCGTTGCGCGGGTTCAAGGTGCTAAAAGACCTGATCGTCGACATGGAGCTCTTTTTCGAAAAGTATCGCTCTGTCAAACCGTGGTTCATCAACTACGAGCCAGCCCCGCCCGTGGAGCGTTACCAGAGCCCGGAGCAACGCGCCCGGTTCGACGACACAACCAAGTGCATCCTGTGTGCCGCATGCACTGGCTCGTGCCCGATCTACTGGGGCAACCGCGAATACGTCGGCCCGGCAGCGATCGTGCAGGCCCATCGTTTTGTCTTTGATAGCCGTGATCAGGGGGCCAATGAGCGGCTGGAGATACTCAACGACCGCGACGGGGTGTGGCGCTGTCGCACAATCTTTAACTGCACAAACGCCTGCCCCCGCGACATCGACGTCACCCGCGCCATTGGAGAGGTGAAAAAGCTGCTGCTATTTAACCGCATGGTATAGTCGCAAGATGGCAGCGCCGCCAGGCGTGGCGGCTTCCTCACAAGCAGCCTTCGATCTGCCGCGCCAAAAAGCGTGCCACGTCGTCCAGGTGGAACGGCCACGCATACGTAAACTCTACTCCAGGGTGGCGGGCGCGCGCCGCTTCCACCTCTGCCGGGATCTCGACTTCGGCATGCTCGCCGCCGCGCGTCATCATCGGCGTGACGACCACCACCCGCTCTGCTCCGTCCGCAGCCCGATCCAGGGCCTCGTCCAGCCGCGGTGCGCAAAACTCGTTAAAGCCGACGATCACCTCGCAGCCGGTGACGCGTGCCAGCGCCTCGCCGAGTGCATGCGAAGCCGCCCAGAATAGGTCATTATCGCCGGAGCGCGGCCAGGCTCGAACCTGAGCGTCGAGCTCATCGTAACGCTGTTGGAGAGCAGCGCGCTGCGCGCCTTCCACACCATCAAGCCGTGCGTGCAATCCCATCAATTCAGCCACCTGCCCCGGCGGCATGTCATTCGGCGGCGCTCCGTGCATGGCAAGCACAATCCTCATCTCGGCACCCCCAAAATAGAAGCGGGGTGGAACTGTGCCAGTTCCACCCCTGTCTGGTGTTTCAAAACATGTGCCTCGCGGCCGGTGCTGCGCGAGAGAACCTCAGGCTAGCGCTGTGCGAGCTGCCGGTCTATCATAAACAGCGCCTGCCCCTTCTCACCCGCGAGCTTGAACATCTCGACGACCTGGCCGACGTTATCCTCTTCCTCCACCTGCTCGTCGACGAACCACTGCAGCATGCTCAGGCTGGCATAGTCCTTCTCTTCGATCGACAGGCGGTACAGGTCGTGGATGCAGCGCGTGATGTGCTGCTCATGCTCCAGCGCCTTCTGAAAGACGTCTGTTGGCCCGCCAAAGTCGATGGGCGGGGCACTGAGGGCCTTGAGCTGTACCCTGCCTCCACGCTCATTGATATGCTCAAAGAATTTCATCGCGTGCTCGACCTCTTCCTGGCTCTGCGCGCGCATCCAGTGGGCCATCCCCGGCAGGTTCTCTGCCTCAAGGTAGGCGGCCATCGACAGATAGATGTAGGCGGATTCCAACTCCTCGCGGATCTGCTCGTTGAAAGCGGTTTCGATCTTGGTACTGATTTGCATCGTGTTTCTCCTTTCAGGATTGATTTGCAAACGCCGCAACCGGCGCTCTATCCAGCCGCGTCAAGGCGGCTTTTGGATCTAGCCAGGCGTTCCGTAGCGCCAGGCTGTTATTCTAATACTATTGATGAGTATAACACGAACTTGGCGCGATGTCAAACTCGCGCACTGCCATGACCTCGTAACCAGTCGTAGGGTTGTCGCACAGCGCTTGACCGGCCCGGCAGGTCATGATATACTTTTCATAGATTGCTTTCCAGCACAACGCGATCGTGGGGGAGAGAAACGTGAGATCAGATCTTGGCGTCATGTTAGAATATCATCACGCCACCAAGCATCACTTTGGATGGTATGCACGTGGGCCGGGGCGGCTCGATTGGACCACGCAACCCGATCCCTTTCGCCGCTACCGCGGCGCGCCCCTGCTGGCACTCGATCACCCCCTCCCGGATGACTCGCCACCGTACGATGCCGTCTTGGGCCCCGACTATGTCACGCCTCAGCCGTTGAGCCGCCGCACCATCTCGCACTTCTTTTATGACAGCCTGGCCCTGTCTGCGTGGAAGCAAGCCGGCGGGACGCGGTGGGCGCTGCGCGTCAATCCGTCGAGCGGCAACCTGCACCCGACAGAGGGGTACATGTTGTCTGGCCCGGTGGAGGGGATGGTAGAGAGCGCCATCGTGGCTCACTATGCACCGCGAGAGCATGGAGTGGAGATCCGCGCCGAGGTGCCACACCAGGCGTGGCAGGCACTCGCCGCCGGCCTGCCCTCGCAAACGAGCCTGATCGGGCTCGCATCCATCTACTGGCGCGAGGCGTGGAAATATGGCGAGCGCGCCTTTCGCTACTGCCACCTCGACGTAGGTCACGCCATCGCCGCCCTGGCGATGGCGGCAGGTGGGCTGGGTTGGCAGGCGGCACTGCTCGACGACGTCAGCACAGAGGAGATCGCCCACCTACTCGGCATCGGCAGCGCGCAAGGCAGCGCTGAGCGCGAGCACGCCGACTGCCTGCTTGCAGTGTACCCAAGACAAGGCAAGCTGGTGCGCCCGTGGCTGCCAGGTAGGATCCCGGCCGAGTTCAAGAGCCTGACGTGGCAGGGGGTGCCCAACGTCCTGAGCCGCGGCCACGTCGATTGGCCAGCCATCGACGAGGTGCGAGAGGCAACCGAAAAGCCGCCAACAGACGGCGTGTTCGGGGGTGTGGCAGATGGGGGCCATGACCGGCCTGGCGTGCGCATGGAGGCGACGCCGATACAGAAAGGCGACATGCCGTCGCTGCGCGGCGTCGTGCGCCGGCGGCGCAGCGCCGTGGCAATGGACCCACACGGCACGATCGGGCACAATGACTTTTTTCGAATCCTCTACAGGCTGCTGCCCGTGCCCGGTTCCCCGCCCTTCAATGCCTTGCCGTGGCCACCGGCCGTACACCTGGTGCTCTTTGTACACCGCGTTGACGGCCTCGCACCTGGCCTCTACTGCCTGGCGCGCGATCCGGAGCAGTTGGCCGACATGCAGGCAGCGATGCGCAGCGATTTCACATGGACCGTGCCCGACAGGACGCCCTCAGATCTGCCACTCTACCACCTGCTGACAGGCGATGCCCGCGCTGCCGCCCGGCAGCTTTCGTGTCACCAGGAAATCGCATCGGATGGCGCATTCGCTGCCGCCATGATCGCGCGCTTTGGGCCACCGCTGGAGCACCTGGGGGCCTGGTTCTACCGCCGCCTCTACTGGGAATGCGGCGCTGTAGGGCAGATGCTCTACCTGGGAGCAGAGACCGCG
The DNA here is from genome assembly GCA_016929795.1 of Anaerolineae bacterium. Next base: position 6,654 of record JAFGIA010000209.1, on the reverse strand, counting down.
GGCATACGCGGGACGGGTATCGGTTGCTTTTTTGACGATCCGGTACACGACCTGCTTGGGCTCAAAAAGCCGGTAGCAGGACTGCCGGCTTATCAAAGCCTTTATCACTTTACCGTCGGCCACCCGGTGGAGGACACACGGCTGGCGACGCTGCCGGCGTATCCGGATGATTGACGATGCCGCGTGCCAGGGATGGCAAGTCATTTTTCGCGGCGGCGCATCTCCCGGGCACGGGTCTTGATGTCGCGGAAAAAGTCACTGTCGGTGATCTCTTCCACCTGGCGCTGGCGCTTGACCTGGTCGATCTCGATCTTGAGCTCGGCAATCTCTTTGCGCAGATCGTCTTCCCTCTGGCGTACCTGAGTGGCCATGCGCGCAAACTCGGCCGCGAGCGCCGCCATCGTCTTGTCGCGATAGCGGCCTTCAGGCGCAGCCACGCCCTCGTAATCGCCTGCGGCGACGCGCTTGACCCAGCCCTCCACCTCGTCAAAGAATTGGGCGGTCTCGCGGTACTGCCCGTTGGCCATGCGCCCCACCCATTCGCGCACCTCGCCCAGAAATTCTGTCGTGTAGCGGATGCGCTCGTTCAGCCCTGACATGACGCCCAGGGCAAAGTCCTCGTCGCGCAAGAGGGAACGAAAATCATTGCCGCTGAGCACCAGCACTTGCGTCGGCTCAATGGCCCGGGCGCTCAACGTGCGCGGCTGCAAGTCAATGAGCGCCATCTCGCCCAGCGACTCGCCGCTACGGAAAATGCGCAGTGGCCGTTCTCGTTCCGCGTCACCGGCAGGCGCTGCCCCAGATGCAGGCTCATAGATCGTGATCGCGCCCTGGCTGACGATAAACAACTCATCGCCTGCGTCGCCCTTGTGGAAAAGCACCTCGCCTGCGGAATAGCTACGCTCTGACACGACTGCTGCCACCTGCGACAGCGCCTCGTCAGGCAGCCGCTCAAACAGTGACACCTTCTGCAAAAGATCCTGGCTCATGTCTATCCTCCTGTGCCTCATATACCTCGTTTACGGCTGCAAAGATAAGGGGTAGGGTTTCCTGATCATCGCCGCCGGCAGCCACCTCTTCCACAAACCGTAGGAGCCGCGTGATCTGTGTCGTGGAGCCGACGGCCGGCCGCGACAGCCCATTGCGCTGCCATTCGCGCTCTGCCTCGCCGCCAAGCGCGTGCATTCGCTCGATCCAGTCTGCCACCTGCCTGTCGCCGCTGCGGTGCAGGAGCCAGGCAAGTGTCGCGGCGAGCGCAAGGCGATCGATCGCCAGGCATGTGCTCGACTGATGGGGCTCCCCTGGCAGGCCCTCTAGGGTGAACCACGCCTGATCGAGCCGCGCCAGCGCATCAGCCTCCCGCCCGCAGCCAGCAAGGGCGAGAGCCAGCCGCCACGATAGCCTGGTCGGGATGGTGGCACTGCCTGGATCATTTGCCCCCTTCCCTGGCCCCCCGCGTGCCGCCGCTGGTGCTTCGTACAATGCCACAGCCTCGCCGTACACCGTGACTGCCGCCTCCAAGTCATCGGTCAGCAAATAGGCATCCCCCTGCTCGACATACAGCGCCTCTTGCAGTGCAACGACGGCAGGGGTCTTTTCCTCACCAGACATCTCTGCCAGCGCCGCCAGAGCGCGCTCACAATCGGCGATGGCGCGGCCGTAGGCATAGCGCGCCCGCGCCCCGCGTGCCGATTCCAGCAAACAGCGCGCTGCCGCCTGTGGCTGGCCCGCCAGCTCGTAATGGTGCGCGAGGAGCGCCACTTCGGTGCCGGGCAGCGACACCAGATGCGCAGCCAGCAGTGCGTGCAGTGCGCGCCGGCGGGCAAAAGAGTGGCTGCGATAGATTACCTCGCGCACCAATGCCTGGCGGAAGGTGTAGATCGGATCATCTCCATTCTTGCCCCTCGACAACAGCTCACCCGCAACCAGGGCCGACAGCATGTCGTGAGCGGCAATGCTTCGCCCGGTGGCTTTGTTCAAGACACGCGAGCCGGATGACTCGAGCAGCACGTCCACCTCGCTTTGCCTGAATAGATCACCGACTACCGATGCCACGCGAACCGTGTCGCGTGGGCCTGGCGGCAGCGCATCGACGCGGCTCAGCACCAGGCCCGAGAAGTACTCGGCACCCGCCGCCAAGTTCTCCCGGCCGTCTTGCAGGCTGTCTGTGACATCGGCGTAGGCGAGTCGGTTGCGCCCGTGGCCCGGGTGGCGCACCATTGCGCGCATCATCTCTTCGAGAAAGAGGGGGTTCCCGCCCGTGTGCCGGTAGAGCGTGGCCACCAGCGCCTCGTCCACGCCCGTCCCGCGCAGGTCCCCGTTGGATGCCTCTGGGTGCTCTCGGGCGGTCTCGGCGCCAAGCCACCTTTGCACGAACCGCGCCGTCGTCGCAGCGTCGAGCGGATCGAGCTTGATGACGACCACAGAGGGCCCAGCCGCCTCGCTGCGCGACGAGATCAGATCGAACCACGCAGCATCGTCCAGGCGCCCCACAACCACCATGAGCACACGCGCGCCGGCCAATCGTTCCAGCAACAGATCGAGGAGGGCGCGCGACGCATCGTCGAGCCACTGCGCGTGGTCGATCACGAGCAAGAGGGGTTGCACAGTCGACGCGCACCTCACCACTTCTGCCAATGCCTCTCCGAGACGCGCCTGCTGGCGCGATACCACCCGCTCTTGCAGCCGGTGCCACATCCGCTCGTCGGAGCCACCATCTGCTGCCCCCCGGGCAGTAGCCCGGCCGTTGGCAGCAGCCCGACGCGCGCGCGCCAATTGCCACACATCGAGGCTGGGCACGGCTCCATTCGCACCTGCCAGATCCTTCCCGTCGTCCAGGGCTCGCTCGCTGTTCTCGACCTGTTTTTCCAGGCGTGCAAAGAGCGTAGGACCAGTCACTTGCTGCCGGCTCGCCGCCTTGCCCACCACGGCCCGATCTGTCATGGGAATGCCCATCAAGGTGGCGAGCGCCGGTGCATGGCGCGCCGCCGTCAGCGCCTCATCCACTCCAAGGCTATCCAGGGCAGCAAGCAACCGGCGCTGGCGCACCACTCCGTTGTCGCGCACGGGATCGGGCGGACCCGAGTACCTCTCGGGCGGACCCGAGTACCTCTCGGGCGGTGGCACATCCAGCAAATCGTGAAGCAATGTACACCAGGGGGCATAAGGGGGCGCTGCATAGGCACGGCACTCGACGGCCAACGTGCGGGCGCCTTGCTCCTCCGCATGCGCGGCAAGCGCCATCGCCAGGCGAGTCTTGCCCACGCCCGCCGCGCCGCCGATAGCCAGCACACTGCCCTGCCCGGCCACTACTGCCTCGAACATCCGTTGCCCCATAGCTAGCTCGAACGCGCGCCCCACAAACAGAGCGCCAGGCGTGGCCGCGCCCGCGACCGTTGCGCCCGCGACTGTTGCGGCCTGTGCCTGAGCCTCAAAGATCTCGACTGCATCACGCTTGCCCTTGACGTGGATCGGCGCCAGCGCCGCAAAGACAAACCTATTCGCCACCTCGTCGCGCACCCGCTTGCCGACCAGGATCTGGCCCCACTGCGCCGCGCCCATCAGCCTTGCCGCCAGGTTCACGTCGTCTCCCATCACCGTGTACTCGCGGCGTGTGTTCGATCCCGCCTGGCCTGCAAAAGTCAGCCCGTGGGTAATGCCGATCCGGTGGCGCATGCGCCCTTCGAGTCCTTCTTGAATGGTGGTTTCGGACCCGTCGCCGCGCGCTTCCAGCCGAGACCGGGCAGCACGCCGAGCCCGGCCCTGCCGCTGCCAGCGCTGATTGAGCACGGCGAGCGCGTCGTTCATCGCCAGGGCAGCGCCCACCGCCCGTACGGCGTCGTCTTCGTGCGCCACCGGCGCCCCGAATAGGATGAGCATTTTGGTTCCAGCGCCATAGGGATCGACCCGCGCCACCACACCCCCGTGATCCGCAATGATACGATGCACGGCACGAAAGTAGCCGTCGAGCAAGCGAGTGGCTTCACGCACGGCACTGGCTGCCTCTACAGGCCCGGTACCTGCGGCAGGCAGAAGCTGTTCCGGTCCAGTGATGCTGACAAACATCACCACGGCAGGCCGGTACTCACTCTCCACCCGGCGGCGTGCCGCGCCAGCGACGATGCGATCGATCAGCTCTGGCGCTAAAAAGGGAACCAACGCCTCAATCTGGCGCACGATGACTTCTATCTGCGCCACCACCGCGTGATGGCTGGCCGCCCACGACAGGGTGCTTCGCGCGCGGCGGCTCTGCACCGGCACCTCAAAGTCGCCCAGCCCGCCAGGCCGCCCGCCCTGTCGTTGCGAGCGCAGCAAAGCCCTCCCCCCCTCGCCCCCGGTTCCCGACGGGCCGGTTCCCGACGGGGCCTCGGCTTCCTGGCCCTGGTAGGAGAGTTGGATCGTGTAATAATCCATCTCATCCTCCACGGCCGCCACCTGCCAGCACATTCCCTGTGCCACCTGTCCGTCAAAAAGATGGGCAGACTCGAGTACTCCGCGAGCTGTCGCAGCATCGCCCACCACCTGTCCTGCCGACGCGTGCGACTCGGCCGCCATCATGCGCGTCACCGCCCCACCAAGAAGAAAATACTCCATCCGCTCCCGGTCACCTACGGCTGCTGCCAGGCAGTCACCTGTTCCAATGCCAATCTTCATGCGCAACGCGCCCGCCCCACCGGCCTCCGGCGCTGCCTCGCCAACCAGCCTGTCCATCGCCTCCATCATGCGCAGCGCCGCGCGGCCGGCGCGCGCCGCTGCCTGTGCTGCAGCCATCTCGGTGCTCGGGTCCACGCGGCTCAACCCCCGCATCCCGGCACGCGCCGCTGCCTCCTCCATGGGGAAATAGGCCAGGAGCGCGTCGCCCGCGAATTTGATCAGCACCCCTCCCGACCGCGACAGCACGTCCAGCATCGTCGTCATATAGGCGTTGATCAGCGTAGTGAGGCGCTCTGCACCGTCGGCATGCACTGCCAACTGCTCTGACAGCGCCGTAAAACCACTCACATCGGAAAAAAGAAATGCCCCGCTCAACAGCCGGCCATCCACCTGCCCGGCCGTGGGCCGGCGCATCTTTTGCTGCACCAGGTGAGCAGGCAGGTAGGTACTCAGCAGGAATAGAACCGAGCGCAACCTCTCCTGGGCATTGAGCAGCACGCCGCGGCGTGGTTGGGCGGCGGCTGTCCCTGCCGGCAGATCCGCGCCCGTGAGCTCCCGCCAAATCGCCGGTGGTAGAAAACGCTGCGCGCCTGCGGGAATCACCGAATCATCTCACCCCTTATTCCCCCCGATCGCGCAGTCGCCGGGCGCGCTCGCGCAGCTCCTGAAAATAATCGGTCTCGGTAATCTCGGCTACCTGCTTCTTGCGCTTTGTCTCGTCGATCTCGATCTTGAGTGCGTGCACCTCCTCGCGCAGTGCCGCCTCTCGCGCTTGTGAAGCTGTCAATTCGTTGATCGTTCGCTGCAGCTCCTGGTTCGCCCTTCCAAGCTGCCGGTAGAGGAGCGAGTTATCGAGCACGATCGCCGCCTCGTGTGCAAAGATCGTCAGCGTGTCCATCAGATCCTCGCTAAACGCCGCGTCTCGCCGGCTGCCGAGTGCCAGCAGGCCCGATACCCGATTCCGGCTCTTGAGCGGCAAGAGCGTGAAGGAGCCCAGATCACGCGCCCCCCCCCCCCTGGGAGAGGCTGCGCCCGGCTCTACGGCAGTCACCAGCGCGCTCAAATCGGCGTCGAGGCTGTGCTCGTCGCACGCTTCCTGGAGACGCCAGCGCGCCTCATCCAGCGACTTGGCCGTGATCGGTGCGGTGATCTGCACGCGCGTGTAGCCCGGCTTGTCGCGGATGATGAGCACAGCCAGCGAAAAGTCGACGACCTTGGCCAGCAGATCAAGCACGGCCGTCACCGTCTGATCGAAATCGAACATCTTGACTGCGAGCGAGCCAAGTTCATTCACAATTGTGGACTGGAAGAGTTTGGCGTCGAGCAGGGCATTCACCTGCTCCAACACTCCGATCTCGCTCACAGCGCGTCCCTCGCGCACCTGGTCAGGCAGGATGGCAGGGCGCTCGCGCGTCTCTCCTTCTGCCAGCAAGGCCTGGACGCGGTCGAACAGCGTCTCATCTTCCAGATCCTTGACTACATATTCGTCGGCGCCTGTCGCCAGGCCCCAGAAGCGATCCGAGGCCTGGTCGCGCGAGGTGAGGATCAGAACCGGGATGTGGCTTGTCGCCCGATCGGCCTTGATCAGCCGGCACACCTGGTAGCCATTCATCTTGGGCATCTCGATATCGAGCAGGATCAGGTCAGGGTGCACGGCATAGGTGCGTTCGATCGCTTCGATCCCATCCGTCGCCACCTCCACCTCGTAGCCCATCGTGCTGAGCATAAACTTCATAATCTCCACAATCGTCGGGCTGTCGTCTGCCACCAGAATTGTCCTGGCTTCACTCATCTTCCTTTTACCCATCCTTTTCATTCAGGCCCCGCCACCAAGGCGCCGCCCCGCCCACCTACAGCGCGCCTGCTACCCCGTCCTCCCTCCCCTCCACCCGGCACGGCTTCTGGGGCGGCGCTGCCCGATCCTATGGTGCTGCCCTGGCACACTATGGTGCTGCCCTGGCACACTATGGTGCTGCCCTGGCACACTATGGTGCTGCCCTG
>JAFGIA010000208.1 GCA_016929795.1 Anaerolineae bacterium | reverse complement strand
TCCTGCTCTCCTCCCCAGGTCGTACTCCCAGATCTCCTCCCGGTCGATGCCACCCGGTCTATTGCCACCCGTGGAAATTTCTGGTATACTAGGCGTGCGTGGCAGAAGGGCAAAACAAAACCGATAGGAGCAGAGATGAGCGGCGAGATAATCCTGGTCGCCGATGACCGGCGCGAGAATCTCTTGTTCCTTGCGAACAGCGTGCTCCGTCCCGAGGGCTATGAAGTGATCACGGCCATCGACGGCAAGCAGGCGCTCGACAAGGCACTGGCTGAAAAACCCGATCTCGTAATCACCGACCTGAAGATGCCTCGCATGTCGGGGCTGGAGTTGATCGCCGCCCTGCGCAAGGCGGGCAGTGATATCCCTGTTATCCTCACCACGTTCTATGGCTCCGAGCAGGCAGCCATCCAGGCCTTTCGCCTGGGCGCCCGTGACTATATTGTCAAGCCCTACGATATCAAAGAGATGCTCGACTCGGTCGAGCGGGCCCTGATCGAGCGGCGCCTGCGGCGCGAGACGACCCACCTGCAAGAAGGGGTCGAAGTGAGCCGCCACCTCGAAGATCGCGTGCGCCAGCTCCACAGCCTGTGCGGCATCGGCCAGGCGCTGCACGCCCTGGTCGATCCCGACGAGGTGATGCGCGTGACGGTTGAGGCATCGATGTACCTCACAGATGCCGAATCGGGCCAGCTCTTTCTCTTTGACGAGGGGCATGAACAACTGGAACTGCGCGCCATCCGCGGCCCGTCCGACACTCGCGCGCGCTGTGTGCGCCAGCCAGGTGCCGACGAGATCGCACTCCAGGCGGCGCGCACCGGCCGGGCGTCGGCGGGCGAGCGGTCGACAGGGCGCAAGGAGAATGCCTCGCGCCTGGCTGTGCCGCTGCGACACAAAGAAGACGTCGTCGGCGTGCTCGCCGTCGACGCCCTGCGTGAACAGACATTCGACGAAAACGACCGCTATCAGCTCGGCATTCTGGCCACCTTTGTCACCGGGGCGCTGTCGAACGCGCGCCGTGTCGAAGGGCTCAACGCCCAGGTGTTGAGGCTGACGAGCCAGCTCGAGACCCAGACCCTGTCGAGCGCTGGCGGTGTTCCCCCCACCATGATGGCCGACAGCATTGCCGAGGCGGAGCGGCTGTCGAGAGAGTTGCGCAACCTGGCCTCCTCGGCCCAGGCGCTCGCCGCACAACTGCAGCTCAAGAACGAGGCGCAGCAAGCCGCCTCGGCAGCCAGCCCGGCATCTTCTGCTGGCTCGCTGGCGGCTGCCGCCGGGCCATAGTAGCTTTACAAACCGATAGAATTCGGGTATAATGAGTACCTATTTGCTGGCCTTGTGGCTGTGCCGGGCGGAGACGATTTCCATTGGGCGCCTCGGCCACCACCTGTTTCCTGCCGGCTGGTACCTGTACGTGGGCAGCGCGCGGGGCTCCGGGGGTGTCGTGGCGCGTGTCAGGCGCCATGCCCGGCACCTGGGGTGCGACAAGCGCGCTCACTGGCACGTCGACTTGGTACGCGAGCGGGCTGTCTGGGCCGGGGCGTGGGCCGCACGCGGCGATCAGGCGCTCGAGTGTATCTGGGCGGCACAGATGCACAGGTTGCCCGGCGCACGTCTGATCGTGCGCCGCTTGGGCGCTTCTGACTGCCGTTGCCCGGCTCATCTCGTCTACCTGGGCCCAGGCGATGCCCTGCCGCCTGAGGCGTGGTTCGCCGAGCTGGGTGCCGAAAGGATCGTTGTGACCGACGCAGAACTCGACGAATTGGTAGAGACCCTGGTGCGAGGGGACGACCAGAGCCGCGAGGCGGCCGCCGTGGCGCTAGGGCGCCACGGCCAGCGGGCCCTGGGGTGCCTGGCCAGGATGATCGACGATGATGACCGTGACGTGCGCTGGTGGGCTGCGCGCGCCCTGGCCGAAATCGGCGGCGCCCCGGCGGCGGTGCCACTGTGCGCTGCCCTGGCTGACCCCGATCCAGACGTGCGAGCCTGTGCCGCGCTCGCGCTGGGGCGGATTCGAGCCCGCGACGCAGCGCCCGCGCTGGTGCAACGCCTGGGCGATGAGAGCGCCTTTGTCGCGAGCATTGCCGCCGACGCACTCAGCATGATCGGCGATGGCGCCGTGGACGCACTGATCGACGCCACGGCGGCCGACAGCCCACACATCCGGGTGCTGGCGGTGCGCGCCCTCGGCCGCATGCGTGTGCAGCGCGCCGTCGGCCCGCTTTTTGGCCTGCTCGAAGACTCGAGTTATCTCGTGCGTCACTATGCCCGCGAAGCGCTCGAAGCGATGGGCGTGGGCATGGTCTTTTTTTCACCATAACAGAAGGTTGGAGGGGGTATGCCCGGTGTGAAAGCCAAGTGGACCGGTGGCGCGCAGTTTCTCGCCGCCGACGAGGCGGGCCACGTCGTGGTCACCGATGCGGAGGGGCAGGGGTTCAAGCCACCTGACCTGTTGCTTGCGTCGCTCGTCGGCTGCGCCGGGATCGACATTGTGCGCATTCTCGAAAAAAAGCGCCAGGCCTTTACCGCGGTCGAGGTGAGTATCCAGAAGAGGAACGCCCCCGATCCACCGTGGACCATCGAAAAGATCGAGATCGAGTGGGTCGTCACTGGCACGGACCTGAAGGAAAAGGCCGTGCGCGATGCCGTCCAGCTTGCCGAGGAGCGCTACTGCTCCGTGTCGGCCAGCTTGAAGAGCGAGATCGTCAGCACCATCCGCCTGGTCGAGGCAGGCCAGGAGCCGGTGGGGTCGGCAGAGTAGCAGCCAGATCGGGCTCGCTAGAGATGAATGGTGTCACAAAACGGGCTTTTATCTGAAGAGCAGGCCGGGTGGGCGGCATTGCAATCCGAGATGCACGCGTGCCGGCGGTGCCTGGAAGAGGGGTACGACATTGAGCCGGGGGCCATCTTTTCTGGCCCCGCGCCGGCTCCCCTGATGCTGGTCGGCCAGGCCCCGGGCGTCACCGAGGCCCGGGTGCACCGGCCCTTCAATGCCTCGTCGGGCACGCGTCTCTTCCAGTGGATGGCCCAGGTGGGCCTCGACGAGGCCGATTTTCGCCGCGATTACTATATGACGGCGGTGACCAAGTGTTATCCGGGCAAGCACCCCAAGGGCAAGGGCGACCGCAAGCCGAGTGGGGCCGAGCAGGCGCTCTGCCGGCCCTTTCTCGAGCGTGAGCTGGCGCTGGTCCGGCCCAGGGTGATCCTGACGGTGGGCAGCCTGGCGCTCGAGACGCTCCTCGGGCGGAGCGCGCGCCTGGCCGACGCCGTCGGCCACTGTTTCGAGGTAGACGGGCGCTACGTCCTGCCGCTGCCCCATCCGTCGGGCGCGAGCCTGTGGCTGAACAGGCCCGAGAACCAGGCGCGCCTGCAAAAAGCGCTGGAGTTGTTGCGTCAGCTCTTTTTTCGTGGAGGATAGGAGAGTCAAAGATGGACATACAGATCGTACAGGGCGCGATCCAGGAACGGGAAGATGATCTGATCGTCGTCAACCTCTTTGAGGGGGTGGAGCAGCCTGGCGGGGCTACCGGCGCCGTCGATAGGGCACTGGGCGGCCTGATCTCCGAAGCAATCGCCGACGACGACCTGCAGGGGAAACAGGGCGAGAGCGCCGTCTTTTATACGCGCGGCGCCATCCCGGCCCGGCGCGTCCTCGTGGTGGGGCTTGGCCCTCGCGCCAAGTTCTCGCTCCAGGTGGTGCGGGATGTGGCCGCCGCCGCGGCGAAAAAGGCGCGCGAGCTGGGCGTCGATTCGTTCAGCAGCATCGTCCACGGCGCCGGTGAAGGGGGGCTCGACCTCGAAGCGGCGGCGCGCGCCATCGTCGAGGGCACTATCCTGGGCCTCTACCGCTACGACGAGCTAAAGAACAAGCCGCCCGACAGGCCCGACCCCGAAACCTTTACCCTGGTCGAGTTCCACGCCGACCGGATCGGGGCCGTCGAAGCTGGCGCGCGCGGGGGCGAGATCGAGGCCGAGGCGGCGTGCATCGCCCGCGACCTGGTGAACCGCCCGGCGAACTATGCCACCCCGGCCGACCTGGCCGAAGTGGCGATGGAGATTGCCGGGGCGTTCGACAACATGCGCTGCCAGGTGCTGTCGGAGGACGATGCCGCCGAGCTGGGCATGGGCTCTTTCCTCGGCGTGGCCCAGGGCAGCGACGAGCCGGCGGCGTTCATTATCCTCGAGCACAACCCGGGCCGCGAGGACCTGCCCACCATTGTCCTCGTCGGCAAGGGCATCACCTTTGACACCGGCGGCATTTCGATCAAGCCGGCCGAGAATATGGACCGCATGCGGGGCGATATGGGGGGCGGGGCGACCGTGCTGGCCACGATGCAGGCCGTGGGCGAGCTTGACCTGCCGCTGCACGTCGTCGGCCTGGTGCCGGCCACCGAGAATATGCCCGGCGGCCGCGCCTACAAGCCGGGCGATGTGCTCACGGCCATGAACGACAAGACGATCGAGGTGCTCAACACCGACGCCGAGGGGCGCCTCGTGCTGGCCGACGCGCTGGTCTATGCTGCCGAGTTTGCCCCCGACGCCGTGGTTGACCTCGCCACGCTGACAGGTGCCTGTGTCACAGCCCTGGGCCGCGGCATGGCTGCCGGCCTTTTTAGCAACGACGAGGCCCTGCAGGCCCGCTTGCTGGAAGCGGCCCAAGAGAGCGGCGAGCGCATCTGGCCCATGCCCCTCTACGACGAGTACTTTGACGCCATCGAAAGCCTCACCGCCGACATAAGCAACACCGGTGGGCGCTATGGCGGTGTGGGCACGTCGGCCATCTTTTTGAAACAGTTCGTCGGCGACTATCCGTGGGCCCACCTCGACATCGCCGGCATGTCGTTCGAAGAGCGCGCCGCCAACAAGCGTCCCGCCTACCTGCAAAAAGGCGGCACCGGCTTTGGCGTCCGCCTGCTCCTCCACTTCCTGCGCCACTGGGCATAGAAAAAGGGCTCCCCCGCCGGTCAGATGCCCGGCGGGGGAGCCGCCTTTGTGCCTCGCAGGTGGGTTGCACCCCGGAGGTGTAACCCACCTGGATCCGTCTAGTAATTCTTGACCACGATCGGCAGGTAGACAAAGACCGTCCCTGGCTCTACGGTCAGGGTATCGGTCAC
>JAFGIA010000207.1 GCA_016929795.1 Anaerolineae bacterium | reverse complement strand
TGGCGCAGCAAAAAGATGTTGAAAAAACCGGCCATAAAGGGCACGGTGAGCGCCGGCAGCTTGTCGTACCATCTGATGAACGGCAGGAGTGGGTTGTTGCCCGTGATCGTCAAAAAGTTCGGGATCATGATCACCGTTTCGGGGATCATCATCGTCGACAGGAGCAGCGCGAACAGAAAGGTGCGTCCCGGAAAGCGCATACGGGCAAAGGCGTACGCCGCAAGGGTCGAGACGATCAACATGCCGGCCAGCGTAACCAGGGTGATGATCACGCTGTTGCCCATGTATTCACGAAAGTTGGCAATCACCCACGCCTGGTAGTAATTGCCGCCGATAAACTCCTCGAAAAAGTAGCTGACCTTGTTCCCCGCCGTGCGGCACGCGCTCAGGTCTTCCGGAATCGGCCGGCGACTGTAGGTGCGCTCGGCACGCCGTGCCGCCTCGCGCTGCGCCACGTCGGTGGGATATTCGCAGCAGTTCACGTAATCGATGCGCGCCGCGCCCGACCGCCGGCCCGCGGCCTCGTATTCGCCCGGCGGCGCAAACGTGATCGACATGCCGCGCCGGGTGTCATACACGCCGCCCCCTGGCGGAAAGGGCTGCCATTCGGTGGTGAATGGACCATCCGGGTTGCCGACAGGCGCGATCTCGACCGGCTCGTTGCGGTTATTGGTCAACTGGAACAGCCACTCGCCGGTACCCTCTTGCTGCTCCACGAGCACATAGTAACTGTCGGTGTGCAGCTCCTGTACACCCGGACGCAGGGTAGGGCTGACCGAAAAACCGGTCACGGTGCCTTCCTGGTAGCTCGGCAGGTTGACGTGTGGGCACGTCACCCGTGCCAGGCGCGGCACGAGCCGGCCCGTGTTGGCCTCGCCGCTGGTCATGATCGACGTGCTGAGCATCCAGATGAAAGGCAGGACCATCATCATGGCGCCGAGCACCAGGATCACATAGAGCAGCCCCCGCGACAAAGCGCGCCGCACTAGCAGCCCCCAATTGCCCACGTTGCCCCCGTTAGCCATAGAACACCAACTTTTCTCCGATGCGGTTCTGAATCTGCGACAGGGCCAGGATGATGCCGAACAGGATAAAGGACATCGCCGCGGCCTCGCCAAACTGGCCGTCGCCGCGGAAGGTCTGGAAGATCAGAATGCTCGTCGTGTCGACCGTGTAGCGTGCCGCGTTCTCTTTCATGATCCAGATGTGGTTGAACGCCTTGAAGGTGCCGATGGTGGCGATCACGGTTAAAAAGAAGGTGGTTGGAGACAAAAGTGGGATGGTGATGCGGCGAAAGAGCGACCAGCGCCCGGCGCCGTCGATCTCGGCCGCCTCGTACAGCTCGGTGGGGATGCCGCCCATGCCGGCGAGATAGATGACCGTGTCGTAGCCGATGAACACCCACCAGTTGTAGATAATGATCGACACCAGGGCCAGGCTTGGCCCCATCAGGATGGTGTTGAGCGGCTCGGCGATGTCGGGCCAGGTCATGGTCGTGCCCAGGACCTGGTTGATCAGGTCCATCACGACGATGCTGACGCCATCGGCCTCGTGCAGCCAGCGCAGCGGGGGAAGGCCCGCCAGCCCCATCGCCTCGTTCATCAGCGCCGTCTCGCGCAGAGAAAAGATCCGCTTGAAAACCACAGCCGTGGCCACAGAAGGCGCGATGTAGGGCATAAAGTAGAGGAGCCGAAAGGCCCCCTTGCCCCGGATACCCTGGAAGAGGATGTAGGCCAGGATCAGCGACAGGCCAAGCTGCACCGGCACGGTGCCAGCCGAATAAAAGACGGTGTAGATGAGTGACCGGAAAAAGCTGGCGTCGCCGAGCTCCCACATCCGTCGAAAGTCGACGAAAAAGAAATAGGCGGCCGCCGAGAGGAGGATGCTGATCGACAACAAGCGCAGGATCAGGTGGAGTGTCGAGCTGGTGCGACCGGCTCCGCGCCACCCCAGCCACGCCAGCACAAAGAGCGCAAAGCTGACCAGGTAGGTCCACTCGCCCGACTCGAGCAGGCCGGGCAGCGCCCTGATCAGGAAAAAGAGGGCGAGAAGCACCGCGACCCCTGCCGCCGCGAGATAGCGTGTCCGCCGCTCGGGGGCCGCCTCGATCCGCCGCAGCAAATTGTAGGCAAGCACCACCAGGATCGTGAACAGGATGAGGCCGACCACGGCCCCGACGTTCTGCAGGCCAAGCAGATCTGCATAGTTCTCCATGCCGAGGCAGTCGGTCTGTTCCAACGCTTCGGGCGAGCCGATGCCCAGTTGAGCAAACCAGTAGGGGAAGCACTGCGAGCCGCGCGGCAGGATATTCCACTTGTGCATGCTCACGTACAGCGCGTGTACCACGGGCCACAGGCCAAATACAAGGATGATCAAGATAGCGGGGAGCAAAAAGAGGTACGCGGTGAGTGTCTCCTGACGGGCTCGCCCCTTGCGCCCTGCGAACAGGCCGCGGGGCCCATGCGAAACGTTTTGCATTGAGCTGCCTCGCTTCCCAAACTGAACGCTGTCGAGTACGCAGGCTTACCGCCTCGTAACCCTGGCTGATTTCTATGGCCCTTGGGAGC
>JAFGIA010000206.1 GCA_016929795.1 Anaerolineae bacterium | reverse complement strand
GGGACCCGGGCGATGACGATGCCACTTCTGGCGACAAAGCTCTATGTGCCGGCGGCGCGCTCTGACCTGGTGCCGCGGCCGCGCCTGCTCCGGCGGCTGGGCGAAGGCTTGTGCCTGGACCGGCAGTTGACGCTCGTCGCGGCGCCGGCCGGATCGGGCAAGAGCACGCTGCTGGCCGAGTGGGTGCGTGGCTTGGCCGATCCGCCGTGCGATCCTCGCATGGACATTCGCGCGGCGTGGCTGTCGCTGGACGAGGAGGATAATGAGCCTGCCCGGTTCTGGGCCTACTTTGTCCAGGCGCTATGCAGCGTGGACGAAAAGCTGGGTGCACCGGGGGGGCAGATGCTCCAGGCCCCGCAAGTGCCCCCGGCTGCGCTCATCCTGAGCGCGCTGCTCAACGAGGTGGCCGCGCTCCCTTACCGGGTGGTGCTTGTCCTGGACGATTTTCACCTGATTTCTGACCAGGGCATCGTGGGCGGGATCGCTTTTCTGTTGGAGCACCAGCCGCGGCAGTTGCACCTGGTGCTCTCGGCGCGCGGCAATCCGCCGCTGCCCATCGCGCGGCTGCGCGCTCGCGGGCTGCTGACCGAGGTGCGGGCCGGGGAGCTGGCCTTTACCGTCGACGAGGCGGTCACCTTTCTCAACGACAGGATGGGGCTGGACCTGTCGCGGGAGGAGGTCAGGGCGCTGGAATCGCGCACCGAGGGGTGGGCGGCGGGCTTGCAGTTGGCGGCCATGTCGATGCAGGAGCGCACCGACCGGCGCGGGTTCATCGCCTCATTCTCCGGCAGCCACCACTTTGTGTTGGAGTATCTGGCTGAGGAGGTGCTGGCGCGCCAGCCCGAGGCGGTGCAGCGCTTTCTGCTGCAAACCTCTCTCCTGGACCGGCTGTGCGGGCCATTGTGTGCCGCCGTCACCGGGACGGGGGGCAGCGACGCGACCCTGTTGCACCTGCACCGGAAAAACCTCTTTCTCGTTGCGCTGGACGATGAGAACCATTGGTATCGCTATCACCACCTGTTTGCCGATCTGCTGCGCAAGCGCTTGGAGCACGAGGCGCCGGCGGAAGAGATCCGGGCGCTCTATGGCCGGGCCAGTGCGTGGCACCGGGAGCAGGGGACGCTCGACGAGGCGATCCAGTATGCACTAAAGGCCGGGGACGCGGAACAGGTCGCGGGCCTGGCGGAAGAGGCCGCCGTGGCAGGGGCACTCGACAGCCGGCTGACCACGTTGTTGCACTGGGTGGAGAGGCTGCCGCCTGGCGTGATGCGCGCGCACCCCCGCCTGCAGATCTATTGCGCCTGGGCGTTGTATATGAATGGCCGCCTTGGCCTGGCCCAGCAGATGTTTGACGATTCCAGGCAGGCGCTGGAGGATCTGCCGCCCTCGCGGGAGAATGACGCGCTGCGTGAGGAGCTGACGACGCTGCTGGCCATCATCGCGCTCGTCGGGCAGGGGCTGATGTGCAGCGTCGAAAACCAGCTCGAAAAAGCGATCCAGATCGGCACCAACGCCCGGGCGATGGCGCTCGAAGCAAGGTATGCCTTTCTGGCTGCGCAGGCGACGGAGGGCATTGCGTTGGCCGAGTACCACCAGGGCCGGCTGCGCGCCTGTGCCGAGTCGTGCCAGCAGGTGATCGGCCTGGTCGAGCGTGGCTTTGGGGGCGGATGGCCGGCCGCACAGGTGCCCCTGGCCGCGGCAGGCTATGTCGAGCTGGCGGGCCTCTACACCGAATGGAATGAGCTGGAGGCTGCGGCCGATCTCCTGGAGCGGGCGCTCGACCTCTGCCGCCGATTCGGGGTCACCCAGACATTGTGTGAGGTGCACGTGGCCCGGTCGCGCCTCAAGCAGGCGCAGGGAGACGTGGAGGGTGCCGTAGAGGCGCTGCGCGAGGCGGAGCAGGTGAGCCGCCTCGAAAACCCCTTCTCGCTGGCGAGCTTTCGGCTGGCCACGCAACAGGCTCGTTTGAACCTGGCAGCCCACAGGCCGGCGGAGGTGGTGGCGTGGGTGCGGCAGATCGAGGCCGTGTTTGCCTCGGGCCAGACAGAGATTCCGCTGCCTGCCGCTATGCGCGAGACGATCCAGACGACGCTGGCCCGCGCCTACCTGGCGCGTGGGGAGGCCAGGGAAGCGCGGGCCGTGTTGGAGCCCCTGCTCGCACCGGCTGAAGCAGCCGGCGCTTTTTTGCGCGTCGCCGAAATCTGTGCGCTGCAGGCGCTGGCGTGGCAGGCGTGCGGCAATCTGCCCGCGGCGCTGGCCGCGCTGGGGCGCGCACTGAGTCTGGCCGAGCCGGAAGGGCGCGTCCGGCTCTTTCTGGACGAAGGTCCGCCGATGGCGCGCCTCCTCTACCGGGCCGTCGAGGCGGGCATCGTGCCCGCCTACGCCGGCAAGCTGCTGGCGGCTTTCCCCCGCGAGGGGGCCCGCCCCACGCCCGATCGCGGCGTGCACTCTGCCTCTCCCCTTGTCGAGCCCCTGACCGCACGGGAGCGTGAGATCCTGGCGCTGATCGCCGAGGGGCTGAGCAACAAAGAGATCGCGCAGAAGCTGGTGCTGACGACGGGCACGGTCAAGGCCCACGCCCACAGCATCTATGGCAAGCTGGGAGTGAGCGGCCGCACCCAGGCCGTGGCCAGAGCCCGCGAGCTGGGCCTCTTTTCCTGACGCTTTTCATCCCTCGTGGCGCCCGCCGGGCGTGGCGACTCTCCCGAACTATATCCTTTCTATATCCTCCGCTAGATGCGGCCCTATCCGCACGCCTGCTATACTGTGCGTGGCGTAGGAGGATTGTGTCCGAGCGGGGGGGACAATCCAGAGGATTGTGTTGCAGCGTGGGGGGGGACATGGATTGGCTGGCAATGTTCGAACGAGAAGGTGTCGAGTGGGTGATTTTGGACCGGCGCACAGACGGCGATCTGATCGCGATGCTGCGGCGCCGGCGTGGGTGGACGGTGGAGTTTCGAGACAAAGAGTCGATGATATTTGCACGGAGGTCAAGATGAAAAAGAGGGTATCGAGGTTGGGCGAGTACCAGGGGTATTCGGAAGCGCAGTTCGACGGCTACCGGCGCCGCTCCGGTTATGTGCCGCTGTCGAATGGGATCGAGCTAGCCTACGACGTGCTCCTCCCGGCGCGGAAGGGAGCGGTGGCAGGCGGGCGCCGGCCGGCGCTGCTGACGCACACCACCTATCTGCGGGCGATGAAGCTGGTCGACGGGGGGCGGATTGTTTTTGACGAGCTGTTCAACATCCCCTGGTTGGCCAAGGGGTTCCTCCGGCTGCGCGCCTGGCTCAAGAGGGATGGACACATCGGCGACATGGTGTTCCGCACCCCGTGGCTGAAGCGGCTGCTGCACCACGGCTATGTGATCGTCGCCGTGGAGCGCTCGGGGACCGGGGCGTCCGGCGGGGTGTTGAGCGCGGCCTTTGCCGACGTCGCAGTCGAGATCGACGAGGTGCTGGACTGGATCGCGGCCCAGCCGTGGTGTGATGGCAACATTGGCATGTTTGGCACGTCGATGGTGGCAATGTCGCAGTACGCGGCTGCCAGC
>JAFGIA010000205.1 GCA_016929795.1 Anaerolineae bacterium | reverse complement strand
CGGACGATGGTGTCGCCGTTGGTGCGTTCCGACACCAGGGCGAGCGCGTTCACGCCGAACGTCTCGCGCAGTTGGCTGCGGCTGAGCACGGCGTCGAGCACCTCGCGCGGGTTGGCGACGCGGCTGACCTCGATCACGGCGCGCATGCCCTGGTGGTCCGACTCGTCGCGCAGGTCGGTGATGCCGCTGATGCGGCCGTCGCGCACTTCTCTGGCGATGCGCTCGAGCACCGTCGACTTTTGCACCGCATACGGCAGCTCGGTGACGACGATGTTGACCTTGCCCCCGCCAATGTCCTCCATGTCGATGCGCGCCTGCGTCACGATGCGGCCCCTGCCCTCTTCGTACGCGTTGCGGATCGTGTCGAGCCGCTCGCCTGTCCCATCGTCGCGGTAGCGATAGATGACGCCGCCTGTCGGAAAGTCGGGACCGGGGACGATCTCCATCAGCTCGTCGACCGTGATCTTGGCGCGCTGGGTCCACCGCCCGGCGACATAGATCACGGCGTCGGCGATCTCGCCCAGGTTGTGGGGCGGCAGGTTCGTCGCCATGCCGACGGCGATGCCGGTCGCGCCGTTGATCAACAGGTTCGGCAGTGCCGACGGCAGGATGACGGGCTCTTGCAAAGAGCCGTCAAAGTTGTCGACGAAATCGACCGTGTCCTGGTCGATGTCCTGAAGCACGTGCTGCGAGATCTCGGCCAGGCGGGCTTCGGTATAGCGCATGGCTGCCGGGCTGTCGCCATCGATCGAGCCCCAGTTGCCCTGTCCGTCCACCAGTGGGTGAAGCATCGAAAAGTCCTGGCCCATGCGGATCATGGCCATATAGATCGACTCGTCGCCGTGTGGGTGGTAGCGGCCCAGGGTGTCGCCGACGACGCGTGCCGACTTTTTGTAGGGCCGGTCGTGCCGCAGCCCCATCTCGTTCATAGCGTACAGGATGCGCCGCTGCACAGGCTTGAGCCCATCCTCCACACGTGGCAGCGCGCGGTCCGTGATCGTCTCGACGGCGTATTCAAAATACGCCTGCTCGAGATCGGTCGTCAATGCAATCGTTTCCGTCAGCATCACTCGCTATCCTCTACTTCGTCGTCTTCATCGCCGTTCTCGGCGTGATCCTCTTCACGCCACCGCTCCAGCAGCCACGTGCGGCGCAGGCGGGCAGACTTGCCCATCAAAGTGCTGATGAGCTGGTTGGCGTGGTGTACGTCCTCCACGGCGACGCGGCGCAGGCTTTCGTTGAACGGCCCGCTGTCGTTCACCTGAAAGACGGTGTCACGCAACTGCTCGGGGTTCATCTCGCCCAGGCCCTTGTAGCGCTGGATGGACACACCGTTCCGGCCCCACTTTTCCAGGACAGCGTCGCGCTCCCGGTCCGTGTAGGCGTAGCGCGACTCTCTGCCCTTCTGCAGCAGGTAGAGAGGGGCGGTAGCCACGTAGAGCTTGCCGGCCTCGATCATGGGCCGCATGTAGCGCCAGAAGAGCGTGTAGAGCAGCGTGCGGATGTGGTCGCCGTCGACGTCCGCGTCGACCAGGATCGCCACGCCGCCGTAGCGCATGTCCTCGGGGCGAAAATCAGAGCCGAGGCCGCCGCCAACTGCCGCCACGATGGCCTTGATCTCGTTGTTGTTGAGCAGGCGCGTCACCTTGGCGCCCTCCACGTTGAGCGGCTTGCCGCGCAGGGGAAGAATGGCGTGGTAGCGGCGGTCGCGGGCCATCTTGCACGAGCCGCCGGCGCTGTCGCCCTCGACGACGTAGAGCATGGTCTGCTCCGTCGGCGTGCCCTTGGACACGTCGGCGAGCTTGCCAGGCAGGCCGGAATCGGCGGCGTCGAGCACGCTGCGCCGGATGACGAGCGAGCGTGCCTTGCTCGCAGCCACGCGGGCATGCGCGGCTGCCTGCGCCTGCTGCACGATCGTCTTGCCCAGGGGCACTTTTTTGCGCAACTGCTCCAGCAGCCCCTCGTACACGATGCTGTGCACGATGCCCTGGACGTTGTCGCTCGCGAGCTGCGTCTTGGTCTGGCTGGTAAAGTGCGGATCATGCATCGAGATCTTGAGCACGGCGGTCAGGCCTGCCAGCGTATCGGCGCCGCGGATGCTCGTCTCGCCCTTCTCTTTGACCAGCTTTTTTTCGGACGCGAACTGGTTGATCGCCTTGGTAATGGCGCTCTTGAACCCCGCCTCGTGCTTGCCGCCGTCGGGGGTGGGGATGGTGTTCACAAAACTGACGATCTCGGTGTCGTCGACGCTCGTGTGCCACTGAAACACGACCTCGATCGCCACGCCGTTCTGCTGCCCTGTCACTTCCAGCGGGCGGCGGTGGATCGGCCGGCGCGACTCGTTCAGCCACGCCACGTACTCGACCAGGCCGCCGTCATAGTGGAAGGTCTTTTCGCGCGTCTTTTTCTTTCGATTGTCGACGATCGTGACCGTTACGCCCGGGATCAGAAAGGCGATCACCTGCAGCCGGCGGGTCAGAGCGTCAAAGTCGAAATCGGTGCTGTCCATAAAGCGGCTGCTCGGCTTGAAGGTGACCGTGCTGCCTGTCTTGATTTTTTTGACCGCGTGCTTCTTGAGCGCCTTGTCCTCGCCCGCGGCGCCGACCTCGCTCACCACCTCCCAGGTGGTCGGGCTCAGGATCTGCACGGGGGTGACGGGCAGGCCGTTCTCGTGGCGCTGAAAGTAGATCATGCCGTTGCGCTTGACCTTCACCTCCAGCCACTCGGAGAGGGCGTTGGTGGCCTTGATGCCGACGCCGTGCAGGCCGCCGCTGGTGCTGTAGCTGCCCTCTTTGAACTTGCCGCCGGTGTGCAGCTCGGTGAACACCAGCTCCAGCGTCGAGCGCCCCTTCTCGGCGTGGATGCCGACGGGGATGCCGCGGCCGTTGTCGTCGACGGTGAGCGAGCCATCCGGGTGGAGCTCCACCGTGATCTGGTTGCAGGCGCCGGCGAGCGCCTCGTCCACGGCATTGTCAACCAGCTCGTAGGCGAGGTGATGCAGCGCGTCGAGGCCCGTGCCTCCGACGTACATGCCGGGCCGGCGCTGAATATTCTCCGGGTACTCGAGTACCTGGATGTCGCTGGTATCGTAGCCTGCTGTTGCCATCGACTGCCCTCCTGGCGCAATTTCTCAACGTTAATTATAGCACAAATGTTCGCAGAATGCAAGCTTTTCGCAAGGGAAAAGTGCACGAATTCTCAAGATTCGGCAACTGACCCAGGACGCTTCATTGTACACTGTGAGGCGTGGATCGCGCAAAATGGACGAGCAGATTGACCGCTTCTTACGAAACGCGAGGGGGTAGTCAGGCAAGCGAACCCTATTCTGCGTAAAAGTGTGGTCGTAGCTCTTCTTCGGCAACGTACCGGCCTGCCTGCCGCAGGATCGCGCGAAGGGTCCCGGTGTCGAGTTCTCTGTGCTGTGGGACTGTCAGGGTCTGTTTTTGACCCAGCGCATCAACACGCCGCAGCTTGACGTGACTGCCAGCCTGGCTGTGTACCGCAAAGCCAAACCCTTCCAGGATGTGAACGACATCAGCACCAGACAGCCGCCGCAGTTTAGGCATAAACCGGTTCCATCTCTATTGTAACCAGCAGTGGAGGGTTCGACACCAGGCCGTACTCCTCCAGATCCTCGCCTTCCAGGTGGAGCGCGATCGCTTCTCGAAGATTGGCTACCGTCTCGTCCAGCGTCTTTCCTTGGGTAACTACGCTCAGATTGAGACACTCGGCGACATACCCAGACTCTTCTCCCGGATAAATCACAGATTGAATCGTTTGTCGAAGCACCACTTTTTCCTCTCACTTGATTCGAACTCGTCTCAGCGTGAGCGATTATACCACAAAAAGGCAGCTCACTACAACCTTGAGCTCAGACGAAAGTTCAGAAACCAGATTTTCCACCTCCTGCCCCAACCCTCACCGCCCCTTGATCACCAACGGCAGGTAAACAAAGCGCACCGGCTCGACCACGCTCACCTCGACCGTCGCCGTCAATACGCTTACCTGGTTCTGTGCCGTCACCACGGCCGTGTAGGTGCCAACCGCCGGGTAGGTGTGGCTGAGCACGGCACCGGCGGCGAACGTGCCATCGCCAGGCGACCAGGTGTAGGTAACGCCAGAGCCGGCCGCGATCGTTGCCGTCAGCCAGGCAGGCGTGCCGAGCACCACGGGGCTGTTGCTCGCCGCCGACAGGCCGGCGACCGCATCTTCCACCACGACCACAGCCAAAGCCGCCTCGGACCCCACGGAGTTGGCCGCGGTAAAGGTCGCGCTGTAAGTGCCGGGTGCGGGGTAGGTGTGCGCGACGACAAAGGGCTCGCTCGCGCGCATCACCACCACGCGTGTGCCGCGCACCCCGTCACCGGGATGCCAGGTGTAGGTGACCTCCGTCCCGGCAGCGATCGTCGCCGTGAAGGTGGTGGCATGGCCGAGCGCCGTCGGGCCATCGTCCACCACGCTCAACCCCAGGATCGCCTCCGCGACCGTGACCGGCGTCGCCGCCGAGATCGCACTCACCCGGTTCGACGCGGTGACGACCGCGGTGTAGACGCCGGGGGCGGCGTAGGTGTGGGTGACTGCCGGGCCTGCGCCTGTCACCATGTCTCCAAACGCCCAGGTGTAGGTCAGATCGGTGCCGGCGTCGACCGTCGCCGTGAACACCGTCACGTCACCCAGGGTGGTCGGGCTGTCGTTCCAGGCGGCAAGGCCCCCGGCGGCCTGCTGCACGACCGCGGTCGTGGTGGCAGTGAGGGTGCTGATGCTGTT
>JAFGIA010000204.1 GCA_016929795.1 Anaerolineae bacterium | reverse complement strand
TCGTCCACCTGTGGGTGTGGACGGGGCTGCACGTCGAGGTATTGGCAACGAACCTCGGCGGGCTGGCGTCCACGAACATGGAGATCGTCACCTGCAGTGGCACGCTCGGCGACACGGACGGGGGCGAGAGCCGTGTTGAGTGGATATCGCAGTGCGACGAGGTGGCTGTTATTCGGATATGGACCGGCAGTGGTTATTACGGACCTGGCGAGACCTACACGTTGCAGGCGAATCAGTTGCCCTGAGACGCGCCGCCGTGGGGATGTCGGCGCCTCCACCCCGCGCGGCGCCTTTTTCCTGGAACGGGGTGGTCACGCCGCGGCCCACGCCTGAAAGCGAGGTGAATGTGAACGATAACTTTGGATGCGGCAACTGCCCGGCCCTGGGATCGTCGTGCGAGGGGGATAAAGCGGGTGGCGCCGGGTGTGAAAGCTTGGCAGGTTGGATCGAGGCGCTGGACGGGCTCGATCTCGACATGCCCCTGGCCCCGCAGCCGGCCTTTGACCTGGCGAGCCCCTTCTTCCCGCAACTGCTCAACGGGCTCGAGTTGTCGGCCATGATCGCGCGCGAGCCCGTCGTCGGTGTAGGCATCGCCAAGGCGCTCACGCCGCGGGGGGAGGTGTCGCGGCGTGCCGTGCCGGAGCGGTACGGCACGCAGAGCCTGCGCGCGCAATGGGGCATCGGCGAGGGGACGACGCTGGTGTGCATCGGCAACTACCTCGACGGCTATCTCGAACGGCTGTGGGCGGCACAGCACCGCCAGAACGTGTGGGGGCGGGTGCAGAGCCTGGGCTTTGACGCCGCCACCAGTCTCAACTTTTCGATCTACCTCGACCGCCCGCGCCTGGAGCACCTGGTCAACATCAAACGTTCGTGGCTGACCGTGAAACGGATGCAGGAGACGAGCACCCTGATCCCCATCCCCCATCTGCAATGGGCCACGCCCCTCGACCTGGAGCGCCAGCTCCGCTACGCGCGCGAGCAGGGCTTTCACACGCTGACGCTGAACCTGCAGATGTGGAAGCGCCAGGGATGGGATCTGGTCGTCGACGGGTTGCGTCTCATCCGTGAGACGGAGCCGGATCTCCGCTTGCTCGTCGCCGGCGTGTCAGGGCTGAAGCGCCTGGTCGAGCTGGCGGAGCTGCTGCCGGACGCTTGCTTTACCAACACCACGGCCCACTACCTGGCGCAACGCTACCTGCGCCTGCGTCGGCATGGCACGCGGCTGATCAAGGAGCCGGTCGATGGCCATCCCGACATCATCCTGGCCGAGAATGTGCGTCTCTACCGCGATTTCCTCGACGAGCTCACGGGAACCACAACCGGGCTTCGGCATACTCCAGAAAAGGAGCACCCACTGCAGGCGGCGCTCACTGAAACCAGCGCCCTCCTGGCACAGCGCTTCGCGTTTTCTTCCAGGAGTGCTCATGAGCTGTTCCACCACCTGGCTGTGGACGAAGCCATCCTGGATGCGTTTCTCCTCTGGCTGCGCGCCGGCGCGCTCGATCGGCAGTTCGGAGGCTCCTTCCCGGCGTGGCCCTGCTCCGAGACTGTCGCTCATCCGACGCTCGGTGAGCTGCTGGACCGCGGGCTGGAGCCGGTGGACGCCTTCCTGCGCCTGGCCTCCCTCGCCCAGCAGGTGGATGAGGAGATCGAAGTGCAGGTTGGGCAGGCCGGGTATTGAGGAGGAGGGAGCATGGGCTGGGCCAAGAGCGCCTCGACGGGCAGAAGGAGAACAATGTACGCCGTCACAACGCCGGCGAGCGTGCCGCTGCGAGAACCTGCGGCACCCATGGCGGGAGATCCGGTCGGTGTCGACACATTCCCGGATGATCAAACACCATCATCCACCCCGGCAGACGGCGAAGGAAAACCTGCTTCCAGACGTAACCGCCAGGTGCTGCCCGTCTACGACGTGGCCACGGGCGAGGATCTGGAGACGCCGGTCAATCTCGACAACACCCTGCTCCAGGCCATGTTCCCGGATCTGGCCATCGCCATGGGCCAGGTGCCACCCCCACCGCCCTGCCCCAGGGGCAAGGACCCTGACCAGCACATGCAGGAACACTGGCAGAGCGCCCTGGGCCACTTGAGCAAGGACCTGGCCGGCCAGGCTTGTCTCGAGAGCGAGCGAGGGAACCCGTTGGCCCTCGATATCGCCACCGGCGGCCGCAAGGAAGGCCGCTTCATGTTCACCGACGGCCAGGTGGGACGTTTGGTGGCCGACACCTTCGAAAAGATCATGGCCTATGGCGGCCTGCTCGCTTCCCCCTGCTTACAGCCGCCCAAGTTCGTCGAGGGCGTGCGCGTGCTGGTCGTCAAAGAAGGCGAGATGGGCACCGGCGACTGCGCCGGCAAGATGAGCCGCCGCCTGGCCGTCCTGTGGGGGAAGGACGGCAGCGAGGCGGGCCAGTTTCGCCTCGGCATGCGCCTGGACGAAGATACCATATTGGTGGGCAAGGGCACGCTGAAAGCCATGGATCGAGTCGATGTCGATGCAAAAGGCCGGGGCTACGACCTGATCGTCCCCGACTCGTCCTTCAAGGGCAACTGCCCCGCCTTTGGCGAGCACACCTGGGACGTTCACCTGGGCTTCAATGCCTGGTCCGTGGAGCGCCGCACCCGGCTTTCCTACCAGATCCTGCAGTGGTTCGACCCGGAGCTGGTCGAGCAGTGCATCTTCCCCAGAGCGGACCGCAAGATCCCGATCCTGCTCGAAGCCACCAAGGACAGGGACTCCGCCTGCCGATTCCTGCGCCTGGAGCGGGAAGACCGCGAAGCCGAGGTGGTCGAGAATGAACGGGGTGAGCTGGAGACGGTCGACACCCGCGAGCCCGCCGTCCTGGAAGAGGTCCTGCTGGCGGACACCACCGGCCAGGTGTTCGAGCACCCTTACGTGCAGACTGGCCTGCGCCGCCGGCTGCGCGAAGCATGGCATGAGCTGGCCGTGGGTGGCGGGGTCAAGGTGCCGTCCTTCATGGGCCTGCCCGACTCGTTCCGCGGCGCCGTCGACTGGCTGCCCGAGGGTTGCATCGTCTGCCCTGACCTGCCGCCCGGTGAGGTGCTCGCCACCCGCTACCCGATCCGCACCCGCCACGACATCCAGGTGTGGCGCAACCTGGATTGGCACGCCGCTTTCCAAATGATGCACGAGGGCCATTCGGAGATGAGAGCCAAGATCGACGCGCTTGCCATGCGCTCCTTCTTCCGCTACGCGGAGCGGCACCAGGGCGTGGTGTTCATGAGCCACGGCACGGCCAAGCGGGTGGGCGGCGATTTCGACGGCGACGTTTTCCAGGTGATGCCGGTCACGCCCTACAAGCCTCTGGACGAGATCAAGAACCCCAACCACGACTGGTCCGACCTGGTGCCGCTGGTCGACCAGGTGCGGCGTGAAGGCTGGGGCGAGCAGGGGACCACCACCAAGGTCAAGCGCCGGCTGGCAACCCACGTCGCACCGGAGCGGCCCGTAAAGGTCAACGAGACAAACCGCAGGTGGTTGACGTCGGCAGCGATCTACCAGGGC
>JAFGIA010000027.1 GCA_016929795.1 Anaerolineae bacterium | reverse complement strand
AGCAAAAAGCCGTGGTCGGTCACCACGTGCACCGTCTCCACGCCGCGGTCGAGCAACTTGTGCACGCCCTGCTTCACGGAGCGGATCAGGGGCTCGAAGGCGTCCCAGGCCAGGATGTCGGCGTTCTCGCCCACGGCGTCCAGTGTGGTGTCGAACACGACGGTGCAGTCCACCAGGTCGAGGCGGTCGGCCGGTGTGTCGAGCAGGTCGTTCAGATTGTAAAAAGCCGTCTCGCAGCCGGCGAGGCAGCCTGCCAGCCAGTCGATCCGCGCCTGCTTGCTGGCCAGGTCGCCACTGTCGCGGATGTGCACGTGCCACTGCCCATCGTGAGACACCCGGCGCTGGTGCCCGTCAGGCAGGAGCGCTGCCATGCCGAGCGGGGTCACCGTTGGAATGGTCGCCAGGCGCGCTTCCAACGCCCGGCTATCACCCGCCCGGTCCGCCTCCAACTGCGCCAGTAGTTCCTCCGACAGCTCGTAGCGCAGCGCGTCGACAAAGAGCACGGCGAACGGTTTTCCCTTCTGCGACGAGCCGACAGCCTCTGCCCAGAAGCGGTCCTGGGCGGGCAGCGCGCCCGCCGGCGGCCATGCCAGCTCCGACTGGAGGAGCTCGCTAAACCGCTCGTTGGCGGCCCGCAGCGCGTCGGCGTACGACCGGGCGCAGCGGTCGCGGACCGGGTCAAGCCCGCCAGACGCCATGGACAGGGCCAAGCGGAAGGCACGGTAGGCCGCGTCGACGCGCCACCCATCGCGCGCGTAGCGCTGCAGCATGTCGCCAGGGCGCGACACCTGGGGCAATGCACGCCCCATTTGCTCGATCTCGCGCAAGAGGTCCGCCGCCTGCACGAGCACCTGCCAGCCTGGATCACGACCGTGGGCAGCCCAGAACCCACCGGCACGCGCCGCGATTGCGTGCCGGTGCGCGGCCAGCCACTCGCTCCAGTCAGCCTCGCTCCTCAGACCGGCGAGGGCACCCTGCAGCCGTGCCCAGAGCACCGCCTCGACGTCGGGAAAGGTGGCGCCCAACTGGAGTGCATCGGCCAGCGGCAGCGACTCCAGCCAGTTGTCCAGGCTGTAGAGCCGCCCGGCCTTCTCTGCCAGGCGCGCGTAGGCGGGCGCATAGCGCGCGTCGTGCTGCCAGCGGTCGAGAAAGCCGAGGCAGCGGTCGACCTGGTGCGGCTGCGGCAGGCGGTCACGAAAGGGAAAATCGGCCGGCTGTCCCGCGTCGGTGTAGGCGCGGGCGAGGGCCAGCTCGGCTGTCAGATCGCGCGCCACGACGTCAGGATCGTCATCGGATGTCGCCTGCAAACCGTATGCGCCGGCGAGCTCGGCGAAAAAGAGCTGCTCAAACTGATCCTGGCGCAAGCGCGTCAGCTCTCTTGTCGGATCGTCCAAAAAGCGTAGCAGGGCACCTTCGAACTCGCCGAGCAACGTGTTGACCGCCCGCTCCAGGTTCGCCAGGTTGTACTCCCAGAACTGCCGTCCCTTGCCGACAGAACGCACGGCGAGCTGGGGCAAAAGCTGGCGCAGTTGATGATCGACGTTCGGATCGTCCGGAAAGGCCAGGCCCTGGTGACGCAGAAAGCGGTACAGGCGGTCGCGGAAGCAGTCGCTCGTGGCAAAGAAGGGGCGGAGCAGGTCGGCATCCTCCTTGTCCATCGGTAGGTAGACCACGGCCCGCTCGCCGGGTGTGCGGTGGATGAGCCGGTGGCGGAGCGCGAGCAAGCTGCCGTTGTAGCGCCACAGCGATGCGGTAGTCAGGTGATCCAGCAGCCCGGCGTACTCCTGATCTGGATCGAACCAGATGACCGTATCATGAGTTGAGTTCTGGGCAAAGTATCGGGCAAACCGCTCTGCCAGGGCGTGGATGAGCATTGTGCGCCGCCTCCTCTAGCGAGATGGTGTCACGTCGGCATCGCGTCCTGCCCTCGCACACAGAGCGAGAGCGGACCGGATCTCATCTGCAAAGTGACGAAATCCGGCGTCCACCTTGCCAACTGCGTACAGATCGATGTGTGCAGCGATGTCCTGCCCATATTCGGCGCCACCGAGCGGAGCCATGATCCCTGCCTGGCGAAAAGCCTGGCGCAGAGCGTTCTTGTAGCGTCCCCTTTCGCATTTGTAAGACAGGACCTCCACCGAAATCGCAGCAGAGATGGTCTGCTCCAGTGCCTGTGGATCTGCCAGATACCAACGCTCCATGTGTGGATCCGGGATTGCACAGGCGTAGAGTCCTGGATAATGTACTTGCTCCACTACGTGTGCGATCTCGTTACGTCTATCCTGGTAGCCGTGGCAATTTGCGTCTAGCGCAACCACCAATGCATCAAAAGCCCGATCATTCTCACGATGGACATCTCGCAAAAAACGCCGCAAGTTGCTCATCACTGTTCCAAGCCCACCGGTCGCGCTTCGTGTATCATGTGTTAACGAGTGCCCCAAGAGATCTATCTCGTCTGCGATGCGCTCCACCAGACCCACAACAAAAGCCTCTTGTGCTACATCTTCAAGAAAATACCCCACTCGGATCTCAGCCACCATAGTCACCCCTGACGATTCGTTCCCGCAGCGGTGTCATCTCGTACTCTGCTCCGTCTTCTAGCGCTTGTTCGATATCCATCTGCTGAAGTAGAGGGGGAGATGGTGTGAATATTGTGCTGCGCCCGTCCCGGCGACAGATTAACAGGAGGGCATCGTGAAAGTAGCCGGGCAACTGGGGCGAGTGGGTGTTGACGATAATCTGCTTCCCCGACTCGGCTGCATTCTCCAACAAATCGGAAATCAGCTTTAGCCGCCGTGGGTGAACCCCGTTCTCTGGCTCTTCGTAGCCAACCACCGTGGTGGGCGACAAGGAGACCGTAATGGCCAGTAGTCCCAAGATGCGTAGCGTGCCCTCGGACACGATCCGCGCAGCAAATGGTGTGCCGCCTTCGAGAACCCTGAGTTGGAGGAACCCCTCTCGTGTGCGCTCCACGTCGAATCCTTCCAACCCTGGTATCAGTGTACGCAAAGCTCGGTTGAGAGCATTGTACTGGCGTGGGTTCTTGGCTTTCAAGGTATTGTAGAAGGCAGCAAGGTCGCCGCCGAACGGCGCCAAATACTCAATCTCTTTCAAAGGGGATTCAGCTCGCATTGACTTGGGCTCCAAGTAGTAAAAATGCCAGCGGGAAAGCTCCTCTTTGAAAGCAGTCACGTGTGGATAATGCGGTGGATATAGCGGTCGAGACACAAGCGTATAGTCCAGGCCAACCTCGTGCTCGGTAGGGCGCGCCTGACCCTCCATGCGCAACTTTAGCCGATCGCCCATCCGCTCCACAAATGCTCTGCGCGACGCTCTGGGGGTGCCATCCTGGTTCAGCGCGATCAGCGTCTCGTCCAGGACACGCAGATAGCCTGTATCAATCATCATCTGCACAGTCAACGAGTAGCGAAGCAACCTCTCCAGCACACGTTTGCGTACCGGCTCTGTCTCAGTTTCGCGCTCCGGCAATCCCTCACGCATTAGCTGAATGCGCTGTTCGACAGTCTCCACGACGTCATCGGACAGCTCAACGTCGACTTCGATGGCGAACTGTACCGAATCCTGAACTAGCAACCCTTCTACGCCCTGTTCGCCGAAGTGAAAGGCTTCCAGAGGGACTCCACGGTGCTCGCCAAATGCCTCTTTCAGCGTATTGCTGGTTACCATTCTACTCAACAGGCCGAGTGCATCGAGCAGGTTGCTCTTCCCTGCGGCATTGGGACCTATCACGATGGTCAACGGCGCTAGATTGATGTCGATATCCTCTAGCGACTTGTAACCCTGGATATGAACCCGGCGTATCATCGGTTACTCCTTTCAATCATCGAATCCCCCGTGATCGGACCACACTGCTTGCAATTCACTTGCATTCCCACCATGGGCAGCATCTGGCGTGTCCTTCCCGGCTGGAAACCTATTGACTACTTCGGGTGAAAGTTGAGGATCTCGACAAATTCCCCGGGCGTGGTGACCTTCACCCCTTCGTACTCTTCCAACACCAACAGATCCTGATCGCCGCTCACCAGGTAGTCGACCTCCCCCAGCACGGCCGCGGCCACCAGCGGATCATCCTTGGGATCGCGCGTCACCCCCGATAGATCGAGCTGTGCCACGACCACTTCGGCCTGTGATAGCATCGTGGCCAGGATTGTGTCGAGCTCTGGCCCGGTCACTGCCAGCCGCTCGGCGATCCGCGGGGAGGACAGGACGTGATTGAGCTCCTGGACCTGGTAGAGCGAGGTAACCAGGATGTAGCACCCATCGAGCCAGGCATCCAGGAGCTCGCGCGGCGGGCCGGCGCGGCCGATTAGCCCGCTCACCAGCACGTTCGTGTCGAGCAACGCCCTAAGCGGCATCTCGTCCCTGGCGGTAGAACTCGGTACGCGCCTCTTCGATCAGCTCATCCAGTTCTTCAGGGGCAATCTCCTCGCCCCGCTGCCGGATGCCGACCAGCGTTTCTCGCAGCGAGCCGGCCGCCTGGCGCTCCTTCACGGCCTGCAGCAGCCGAAAATCCTCAAGGTTGATAATGGCCGCCGTTGGCTCGCCAAACTTTTCCACCAGGTATTGGCTCTGGCCGTAGCCTACCTCGTTGAGCACGCGCTTGATCTCGGCCCGCAGCTCAGTTGTCGAAATCGTCTTGAGCATCGCCCCTCCAGTTTTGCAAAGTGTACAAAATGTAAACTCTGCAAAATTGTACCACGAAACTGACTTGGCGTCAAAAGTGCCTCTTCTCGATCATGGAAGGTTGCGTTGTGCACAACAGCCTCGCCTACGGCCCCCCGCGCAGAACGAGCGGCAGATACACCTGGTTGGTAGGCCCAAAGAGGCCGAACAAGCTCAGGTGGCAGATGGGCACGCTCAGCACATTACCTGCGGCATTGCGGTCGTATGTGCTCGCCGGGTCACACGTCCCTGCCGCGTCCTGCCAGGCAGTCCCCATCCACCACAAGGCTAGTTGGCCTTCGTCACGCACCACCCGGATATCCTGATCACTGTAGTGAATCGTGACGGTGACCGGCGCGCCAAAAGCGAACCCTGGCTGCAAGACGCCGCCCAGGTAGGCCTCCAACTGGAAGGCGTGCCCGGCAAAGGTATATCCAACCGCGCCAGCGGCCAAAGTGGGCGTCAGCCGCACCTCCGTGGGCTGGTCTACGGCCTGGGCAGAGAAGTCTAGCTGCGTGACGAGGCCCTGGGTGTCCTGGTAGCTCAGGGTTGCTGCTGCCCCCGGCGTAAGCGGTACAGAGACAGGGGCCGGCAGCATGACAAAGTTCTGGTCAGTCGCGCTGGGAGGCACCGCGATGTACCGGCTGGCAGGCACAAAGCTGTAGCTGCCTTTCGCCGGCACAATCGTGTGCCCGCTCATGCCTACATCGGTGAGGACAAAGCGGCCCCAGCCATCGGTGGTGGCAACAGCGCCGGCACCGTTCGAGATCGTCACACCCGAGACCGGATTGTTGTTGATATCGCCCACGCGCCCGCTGATCGAATACCTGCCCGCTGCCAGCCGGGCCACGAATCCATCCGAGTCGCCTTGTAGCGTGGTGCCATAGGCACCGGCTGTGGTGGGAAAGTCAGAGGAATCGGTCGATCCTGCTACGAGGACGGTTCCATCACTCGGATCCAGTGCTAGCCCCCAGATACGATCCTCCCCACTCCCTCCCAAAAAGGTACTGTAGAGGAGATCGCTCCCATCCGGTGCAAGCCGTGTGACAAAGCCATCCCTTCCTTCGTCCGGCGTGCCCCCATTGTGGGTCCGATCAAAAGCATCTGGCGTCGTAGGAAAATCAGAGGACCAAACGATGCCCCCGATATAGGCGCTGCCCTCTGCATCGACGGCAATGGGCTCGGCCCATTCGCCGTCACTTCCGCCCAGAAAGGTGCTGTAGATCAACGTGCTTCCATCCGCAGAGAAGTGTGTTACGAATGCATCGTTTTTCGGCCACTCACCATCATAGTTGCACAAACCGTCAGTCCCGCAAGTCTGATCCCATGCCCCATCCGTCGTGGGAAAGTCAGTCGACCAGGTGAGACCTCCGACGATGACACTCCCGTCACGCGGGTCCAGCGCCACGGCCTTTTGGCCAAATGCATACTGGTAGAAGTTCCCTCCCAGATAGGTGCTAAAGATCAATCGCCCCTCGTCCGGAGAAAAGCATGTCACGAAAATGTCATTGACACCATTGAGTGTCGTGTCAAAGGCACCCGCCGTCGTCGGAAAGTCTGGGGAATCCGTCCGTCCGACAGCGATGATGGATTGGTCCACCGGCCTAAACACAAGACTGGTGCCTGCCTCAAAATCACTCCCGCCGAGGTAGGTGCCGTAGGACAGGGTACCGAGGTTGGGAGCGAGCCCGGCAACGAAAGCATCCTGATAGCCCACGAAATCGCCCTCGACTGCGCCCGGCGTGGTTGGCAGATCCGCAGACTGAGTCGAGCCAGTGATAAAGATGATCCCGTCCTGCGCGTCTATCGTCAGGTCCGCAGCGCTATCCCTTTCACTACCGCCAAGATAGGTGCTGTCAAGCAAGGTGCTTCCATCTGATGAAAGACGCGCGACAACAGCATCGTCGAGATAGTACTCCCCATCAAAATTGCAGTCCCCATCCGTCCCACACGAACGATCGAAGGCATCGGATGTCGTGGGAAAATCTGCAGACTTGGTTCGTCCCGCGATGAGGATGGTTCCATCGGCCGGATCCAGTAGGAGGGCATCACCCGACTCCGCCCGGCTTCCGCCCAGAAACGTGACAAAGAGCAAGGTACTGCCATCTGGCGAGAGGCAGGCCACATACAGATCGGTATCCCCTCCATTATAGCCCGGGTCAAAGCTGCCTGGGGTGGTGGGGAAATCAAAAGACAAGGTGAATCCCGTCACATAGATACTCCCTGCCTGATCTGCAACCGGGCTGTAGCTCTCATCATCAGCCATCCCGCCGAGAAAGGTCGCGTACAAGAGATCGAGCGGGTTGTCGTCCGTCGCGGATGGAGAAGAGACCGGTGGCGAGCCGGCACCGTCAATGGCAAAAGGGGCGCGTACCTCCACCCCGCTCAGTGTGGGCTGGCGAGAGGCGAGATGCACAGGTCGCCCGTCAGAAGTCACGACCTCGAGGAGGGGAAGAGCGAGCTGCCCCGCCGAGGTTGCCAGGCGCAGATCGTTGCCATCCAGGGCCAGGGCCTCGGCCCCGTCGACCTGGATGCGTACCGCGTCCAGGTCGGCCCCCTCGTCGATGACGAGGCGCTGCGTGTACTCGCCGTTCATCCCCGACAGTTCCAGATCGATGCCGGGGTAGAGGTCTATGTAGCGCACCCCGCCCCACACCGGTACGTCTGCGTGCCACTGGGCCGGGTCATTGCCCCGAAAGTAGGAAATCCGGGTGTCCAGCCGGCGGAAAGGGACCAACTGAGGGTCAGGATTGGCCCCGGCAAAGCGGAGTCTGGGTTGCGCGCCCTGGCGCGGTTGGGCCTGCTCATCCATCTCCCCAGGTCCTGCCGGCCTTGGAACGCCGGGTTCCATGCCCCTCGACTCCAGGATCGTCATCCACAAGGCATCTTCGGCCAGCCAGATCACAGCATCATCTGGGCCACGCACCTGAAAGCGTGCCGCGTCGTCAAACTGGCCGACATTCTCGACGAAGAAGATCGGTGCGCCTTGAACTTTCTCTTCTCTCAAAGTATCGTCGAGATCAAGATCCATCACCACCGGCATCGACGAGTGCGTCTGAGGGGCTTGGAGTGGAAGCTCGTGGAATGGTGGCGCCAAGAGCAGAATCACTATCAGTATTGTGGATAGGCAGTTAAAGCAAATCGGTTGCATCCCCATTCTCCCCTCTGCTCAAGAAAAGCGTTACACTCGTTCCTTATCCAGTTGACGCTCACCGAGCAGCCGCCAGCCAGAGCTACTTGATCCCGTCAAGCCGGCTGCGGAGAGCAAGCACATTCTCTCTCCCAGCAACCTCGACGACTCTTTCCCATCGATCTTCCAGATCTGCGATGCTGCATTGGAACACACACTTGTCGTCAAGCACGCCGCGGTGGTAGATGTGCAGGTCGCGGCCATTGGT
>JAFGIA010000203.1 GCA_016929795.1 Anaerolineae bacterium | reverse complement strand
GGCGAGGCCGATCTGATAGTAACTGTAGTCGTGATAGGCCATCCAGTAGTGACCATCGCTGTGCAACACCGGGGTGATGCCGTCGAGCGATTTCAGGACCGATGTGCCGGACAGGCTGCCGCTCGTTCCTCCTTCCCATGTTTCAGTCGCCACGAGAACGGGGTTGGTTGCACCAATAGGGGCGCGCTCCCAGTTGACAAGATCGCTGCTGGTCTCGACACCGATCCGCCAGCGGCCATCGCCGCTGAGTCCGGCCACAAGCATATAGTAGGTCGAATCGATCTTGACTGTGTCTCCCCACGCAAGACCTGTCTGGTCCCACGCACCTACACTCTCACTGGGCGTTACGACTGGATTCTGAAGGCTGGTCCAGTGATACAGATCGGGAGAGGAGGCGAGCCCTTTTTGGTGCGGCGTGTGGCCGTCGTAGAGCATGTAGTAGGTGCCTCCCTCCTCAAAGATGTTCGGATAGGAGACATAACTGGTGACCCATGACCCTTCGCCGTCCATGGTGTGGATCGGATTGCCTTCGAGATGCCATTCGTCGTCAAAAGAGATAAAAGTGGCTTCTCCGTCACTGGCCGACACTGCAGATGGATTGCCGTAATACAGGTATATCACCGTATCGCCAGCGGGAAGGGAGGGCATGCGGACCCAGATGTGTGCTTGCTCACCGGTGGCGTCCCACGACTCGATCCAGAAGGGGAGGAGGGAGTCCATGTCGTCGGCGGTGAACCGGATGTCGGCGCCACCGGGCAGGGTGTGAGAGAAGGCAAAGTTGGAGGAATCGAGCACGATTTTGACCTGATAGTCGGTCAAGGCATCGCTCGCGTTATGGATGGTTATCGGCACGCGATAAGCCCAGGCGGGATCGTACCAGGGCTGCTGTTCTTCTTCAGCGCCAACGCTGGTGGCAGGCTCTGGGGATGCGTACTTGCGGACCAGGACCTGGTCGAATTGGGCGACGGTGTTGGCTTCTCCATACAACGCGACGCTGCCCGAGGCGATCTGTGAATCGGAAGTGGCGATACGCGGCGTGTCGTCGATGAGCACTTCAAGGTTCGTGTCGTGGGCCTTCACTGTCATCTTGTACCACGTGTTGGGGTTGATGGGGCCAAGGCTCGTATTGGCGACGGTGGCAGCGCTGCCGCCGATCCAGCGATAGAGGTAGAGGTTTTGCGTACCATCCAGGTCTTCGTAGATGTTGGACGAGTAAAGGGTGCTGCCGTTTGTGACGCGACTGCCCAATCCCCACACTCGTCCGGCGAGCTGCTGGCCGTACGCTTCGAGGACGTAATCGTCGCTGGAGAAGGAGGATTGGAGGATCTGGCGCGCCGAGGTGTTGCCCTGCGCTACCCGGCCCAACGAGCCATCGTATTGCGTGGCCTCTTGCACCGTCCATGTGCCGCCGGACGCACTCCATTTTGCCGGATTGGGACCCGCTGGCACCTCGCTTCTGCCACCGGTTAGATCGGCAGCCCGATAGTCGACCGTCCAGACAGAGCCGGTGAGTTTGCAGTAGTAGGTGTGCAAGGTGTCGTCAAAGATGTGCTGGAAAAAGCACGCAGAGCCGTCCTCGAGGATAGGGTTATCGGGCAGCAGAGCAAAGCCGCTCACAGGCGAGGTGGTGCTTTCGTAGATACGCACTTTCCATTCGCCCTCATAGATCTCGGTTGAGAGAAAGTAGCTGCCGTCATAGTACATCATATTGGGCGCCGCGAGCGTGGCAGGCGAGCTGACCACTGTGACTTCCGTGGCATCGTCGAGGTCCATCGGGTCAGCCGCGCTTTTGGCCTTGATATCGAATTGCCCGCTGTTGTTACTGTACCAATAGAGGTAGTAGAGGCCATCGTTGGGGTTCAAAAATAGGTTGGGATTCTGGTTGCGCCTGCCACTGGTTGCGGGCACGAGGGTGTCGACTTCTGTGAAGTTGAGACCGTCGGTGCTGGTGCGCAATACGACATAGCTGTTCCCCCCATAGTCCTTGGTAACGGCCATATAGTAGGTGCTACCTACCTTGATGACGGACGCAAAGCGGCCGTTGTAGAAGAGAGGATTTTGGTCATACTTTTCCCAGTTGACTAGGTCGTTGCTGCGTGCCAACCCAACGCCGCCATTGCCCGCCTGAAGGGCGTAGTATCCCCAATACTGGTAGCCACCCTGATTCACTTCGACGACGCTGAGTGTGTGGGGCGCCGTGTCTTCCCACGCCTGATCCCGTTCGAGGACCATTGCCCCGGCAGAGAGGGGATAGTAGCCATAGGCAGTCGTGAACGATTCGAAATCGTCAAAGAACTCAAAGGTAGCGTCGCCATCGCCGCCGGCTGCGGCGCTTGCGTTGCCATAGTAGAGATAGATATCTGTGTTACCGGGTGCGAGCAAAGGCACGCGCATCCACAGGCGCGCCTCAGCGCTAACGGGATCCCACGCTTCAATCCAGAAGGGCAGGGGGGTGGTGCCGTCGCCAGCGGTGAAGCGGACATCGGCGCCGTTCGCAGCGGCTCTCGAAAAGTCAAAACTGGCGTCGAGGGAGACGAGGACTTGGAAGTCGGTGAGGGTAGTCGCCCCGGTATTCGATATGGTTACATGCCGGCGGTATTGCCAATCGTGGTGGTACCAGTTGGACTGTGCCTGTACTGGGGCAGGGGAATGCAAGCCGGCGAGTAGCAGGGTGATCAACACGAGTCCCAGTCCTATGCGTGTCTTCATGTCTCCTCCTCTTACGCGAGATGTATCATCTCAATAACTTGCGGAATGTAGGGTGGATTGCCAATCCGTCCTACATCCCGCCCCGACTTGTTGAGATGATACCGCGAGATGTTACTCTTCGGACGGGATACGGCGCAAAGTGCCAAACAAACTGGACCAGTTTTTAACATAGCAAATAGACCGGGTGACAGGCCGGTCTATCCGCCGCTTTTCATTTCTTCTCACCGAGCCAACTGCTGTCGAAAAGGCCCGGCGCCTCCCACACCGCGACCTAGTGCATGGGAAGCGCCATGGCTCAACAAACTCTCATCGGACGTAGAGTGCACTTGTTTCAGGGGCGCAGATCTGATCCTGGCCCTGGTACAAACCTATCTGCCCTGGAGGCCGAGCATCACTGGAATGGTCTTGGCCAGAACAGTCAGTTCCAGGTAGATGCTCTGCTGCCGGATGTAATAGAGATCGTATTCGAGCTTGATGCGCGCGTCGTCCACAGAGCTGCCGTAGCGATAGCGCACCTGCGCCCAACCGGTGATGCCAGGGCGCACGGCGTGGCGAACTTGATAAAACGGCACCTGCTCGACGAGCTGCTGTACAAACTCGGGCCGCTCGGGCCGGGGGCCAACCAGGCTCATATCGCCCTTGAGCACGTTCCAGCATTGCGGAAGCTCGTCCAGGCGAGTCTTGCGCAACATCTTGCCTACCGGCGTGATCCGGTCGTCGTTCTCGCGCGCCCACACGGCCCCACAGCCATCCTCGGCCGTGGTGATCATCGATCGAAACTTGTAGATATAGAAAAGCTTGCCGCCGCGACCGACGCGCACCTGGCGATACAGCAGCGGGCCCGGTGCCCATAGGGCGTTGGCAATCGATACGATCGGCGCGACCAGGGCGAGCACGGCCATGCCGGCCAGTCCGCTCATCAGGTCGATGACCCGCTTGACCGCCGAGAAAAGATGCTGGGTTACCGAGTTCTCTTGCGGCATGACCACCGACAGGTCACGCCCGGCATGTTTCACCGAGACTTTGCCTGTCACTTGCTCATAGACGCTCGTCATTGGTTGAATGCGTACGCCCTGCTCGCGGCACTCGAGGAGGGTGCGAAACAGGTCAGGATGGATTTGGGGGGGATGCGCAATGGCCACGATGAGCAGGTTGATCTGCTCCTCCTGGATCAGGCGCAACAGATCGTGACGATTGCCCAGGACGGGGATGCCGGAAAATTTCAGCTCGACCTTGTCTGGGTCGTCGTCGACAAAACCGACCAGTTCGTAACCAAAGGCAGCGCATCGATTCCTGCCCTCAGCTCCTGCCGCCAGGAGGTGAGCGATCTCGCAACCAGACTGGCCGGCACCGATGATCAGGATGCGGCGGCGAAAGCTCGGTTGCGTAAGGATAGTGACGTATAGGATGCGCCACAGCGGGACGACAGTCGTCACCAGGAGCACAAACAGCATGGCTGCGGCGCGCGACGCCGGCAGATGGGGCGTCCAATGAGGGATCGCCAGGTACACGAGCGCGGTCAGCAGGCCGGCAGAGCCCGTAGAAGTAAGACTGCCCTTGAGATCGGCGGTACGGGGCAGGTCATAGCAGTCGAAAAACATGGCCCATACAGCCCAGACCATGGTGAGAATGGCAAAGTAGTGCAGGCTGGACGTGATGCTCTGCAGGTTTAGGGCATAGCCCTCGTGCCAGACGAGCACCGCCAGGAGCGCGAGATTGATGAGAAGGACATCAAAGACGGCCAGCAGGACACGCCGCTCCGACACGCACAGACCAAGGCTAGGCGGCGAGATGCGGTGCGGCTTGCGTAGCGGCCTTTGAACAATTGTCGTTTCTGTGGTCCGAGATGAGACAGACATCAACGCCTCGTACTTTCATGCTCACTTTTGTGGTAGAGCCAAGCTCGGTGCCAGCTTTCGTTTTGTGTGCCAGGGTGAGCAACAATCTGTTCCGGTCGAGGCGGCGGAGCCCCACCGGGCCTGGGTCCTCAGCACCCTCATTCTAGTCGGCAGGCGTTAATGTGTGGTAAACGGAGAGTAGAGAGTTGGTAAGAGATTCCGTTAAAGCAAGTAAAAGCCGCGCGTAGCAGGTGCCACGCGCGGCCAAGGGGTAGAAGTTGAGTCAGATCAACGGTATTCGATCGGTAGGGTGCGTAGATATTCTGTCGTTCTCTTCTTGCCAACAAAATCTGCAAAAGCGCGGTTGACCTGCTCTTCGGTCAGGCCCATCACTTCGGCTGTATCTTTGACCGGCACATCATGCTCCATGGCATACCAGAGCAGGTCCATGACCTCGAACGGCAGCCGGAAAAAGAACTCTTCCTGCGACGTGGGCGCGCTGTATGTGTCGGTTGTCGGCGTGGCGTGACGGATCACGGCGGGGATGTCGAGGTATTCGGCAAGCTGATATACCTGGGTTTTGTACAGATGCCTGATTGGGGCGATGTCGTATCCCCCATCTCCCCATTTGACAAAGAACCCCTGGTCATGCTCGTTTTTGTTCGGAGTGCCGACCACTGCGTAATTGCGAAGCTCGGCGTGGTAGTAGAGCATGGCCATACGACTGCGCTGCTTGAAATTGGAGGCAGCGACGATCTGAAGAAAGTCGCGAGGGTTGAGGCGTCGCGACTGTTCTTCGCCCTCTGGAGAGATGACGGTCAGGTAAAAGACGTTGAGTGTATCGCTCTCCAGGATATTCCCGGGCAAGGCAATTCTGGCCTTGTAGCCGCTTCCGTAATGGGGAAAGACGCGCCGGATGGCCTCATCGCGACGCGCATAACATCCGAATCCGGTCAGGGTGTCGGCTAGATCTTCGAGGACGGTCTCTACTCCGAACTGATCTGCCAGTAGGCGAGCGAGGGCCTCACTGTCGGGGCTAGAGTCCCGCTCGGGCATCATCACGCCGAGAACCTTGTTAGCACCCAAAGCGTGGACGCACAGGGCAAGGACGACTGACGAATCGATCCCGCCGCTGATACCCACGACTGCACCGCTGCGGTGCAGTGTTTGGCGTACATCGCGCATGAGCTTGGCTGTCAGCTCGGCAGTCATGGCAGCCGGATCGATCTTTAAGACATCCCGATGATAGGTCACTTGTAACCTCCGAAAAAAGGTTATTCGTAAACGACGTGCAAGTGGTATGGCTGATCGCTTCCCACCTGGCTGAAATTGTACACTTGGATGTAGTAGCGCCCCGCAGGAAGCTCGGGGATTGAAATGTACTCGTTGGCGTTGCCGGGCAGGGCCGAATAGCCCACCACATTCTCAAGGCTCGCGTCGCGCAGGACCAGGTTATAATTCTCCCCACCGGCGATATTACTCAGCGCCAGCTCGACCGAATGCGGGGTGGATAGATCAAAATAGAAATAGTCCTGCAAGTCGTCTGCATCTGGAAACGTCCCATAGTAGATCAACCCTGAGAGGATGGGACCGTTCGCTTGAGTCAGGCCATTGTCGTTGGGCTCGGCTTCCCACAGCACGTCTACCTGTTCCACATGGGACCAGCCACTATCCCCCCAGCTATTGCGGGCTTTGACACGATAGTAGTACCGTGCCGCGCCCTGTCCCGAGGCCAGATGATTGGTCGCCGGGCCGGCATAGATCTGCCATGACATGTCAAAGGAGCTAGTCATGGCTTGTTCCAGGACATACGTTTCAGCTCTGATTGCACTGTCCCACGTGATCGAGTAGGTGCCGAGGCCGCCCGAGTTGCTAATGGGATG
Organism: Anaerolineae bacterium; assembly: GCA_016929795.1. Next base: position 675 of record JAFGIA010000203.1, on the reverse strand, counting down.
TAGCACCGGTACCCCCGGCACCGGCGGCCAGGCTCGCACCACGAGCGGTAAATAAAAGTGCCAGATCGTCTCGTCGTCCTGCACAGTGACTGTGATGTCGTCGACCTCTATGCCCTCGTATTGAGGTGCAGCGCTGTGGGCTGGTCCGGTGTGCACAACACAGATCTGGCTACCATCGTGCAGATCGTCATCTTGGGCAGTCACTGTCACCGTGGCCCCGGCATGCCAGTTCCCTGCTGCCAGCACGACGCTGCGTGGGGAGACATCACATTCGTCATTGGAAAGGGAGAGGGCGATGAACACCGTCTCCGTCGGCTCGCTGGTCAGGCTGATGACAAAGGTGTCGGAGCTGTCTGGCTCGTTGATGGTCAGGATGGTGGGCGTGACGACAACGCCTGCCTCGTCGTCATTCTCGACGGTGATATCCACGTCCAGGGGGTTGATGTGGTAATAGTTTGGATCGTCGCTTTGGGATCGCCCAGTCTCGACCAGGCAAGCCTGGGGGCCATCGTCGATGTCGTCGTCGACGGCGGTCACGGTGGCGGTCACCCCGGTGCTCCAGTTGCCGGCGTCGAGCATCGCCGTGGCAGGCCACACGGTGCACTCGCCGGTGGTAGCGGTCAGGGGGATCGAGACCGTGGCCGTCGGCTGGCTGGTCAGCGTGAGCAGGAACGT